>NZ_JAGGHR010000008.1:0-81654 GCF_024104075.1 Gilliamella sp.
GCAGTTTGATTCATTTCTGACTCTCCTTTTTGTGTTATAAAATAACTCAAACGTCAGATTAAGTAAAGACTATTACAGCTAATTATTTTGATAATTCTATCCAAGGTCAAGTTAATGGTACACTTGCTAAACGCTCACCCGGATCTACACTTAAGCCGTTTATTTATGCGCTTGGTATTGACCAAGGTGTTTTACATCCTCGTACAATTTTAAAAGATGTGGCCACTGATTTTGGTTCATACACGCCAGAAAACTTTAATCGTAACTTTCGTGGCCCTATTTCGGCAACCGATGCATTAATTCATAGCCGTAATATTCCTGCTGTATCGGTGGCCTCTAAATTACATAATCCCTCTTTTTATCAATTTTTGGTCAATGCCCATATCCAAAAACTCGCCGATGAGTCGCATTATGGTTTATCTTTAGTGTTAGGTGGTGGTGAAGTTAGTGCACAAGAGTTAGTCGGGTTATATGCCATGCTAGCCAACGAAGGTCGTTGGCAGCCATTGCAATTTATTGAAGCCGACGACTCACCCGAACCACAAAAGCTGTTAAGTCCACAAGCAGCATTTATGACCATTGATATGTTGAAACAAAATACCCGCCCACAAGATGTACTTAGCAAAATGCAAAAAAAGGTGGTACCCGTTGCTTGGAAGACAGGTACATCATGGGGATTTCGTGATGCTTGGACAGCTGGAACTTTTGGTAACTATGCAATGGTGGTTTGGCTTGGTAACTTTGATGGTAGTGGTAATAATGCCTTTGTAGGCGTCGATGCCGCCACACCGCTCTTTTTTAATATCGTTGAAAGCATTAACGCTTATTATCCTAACTTGCGTGAACCTAATCGCCCATTACCTCCAAATTTAAAGCGTATCGATATTTGTCTAACCAGTGGCAATCTACTGACTCAATGGTGCAAGGCAAAAGGTAAAACGTGGTTTATTCCGGGTGTGTCGCCAATTAATCCCGATACCATTTTTAGACCCGTTATGGTCGACAATCAAACAGGTAAAGCTGTTTGTCCTCCTTATGATTTAGCAACCTCTCACTTAGCTGTTTTTGAATATTGGCCGTCAGATTTAGCCGCTGTTTTTGCTAAAGCCGGGATTGCTAAAAAAGCGCCACCATCAACAAAACATTGTCATTCATCACAAAATTTTTTAGGCGAACCGCCAAAAATAACTTCGCCTCTTAAAAATGTAGTTTATCAATTTAGAACCACTAAACAAAAAAATGAACAAATTAGTTTTACTGCTAATTGTGATGGTGATGTTAAATCACTTTATTGGTTTGTTAATAACAGTTTTATTGGGCAAACCGAGCCACGGAAGGCTCTTAACTGGATCCCAACACAAAGCGGGACTTTTAAAATTTTAGTGCTTGACGATATGGGTCGAAGCGATTCACGGAATATAAAAATCGAACTGTTTGATTAATTAATATGATAGTTAACCCCAAATGTTAGCTACTATCATCTTTTAAGTTATATTACTTGTTTGGCAATATTAATCTCTAATCTATCAGTATGTTTTTTAGCAAAGTTGGCAAATTCAACAAAATGTGGCGTTGTGTTGTGAAAATCAATTGCCTGCTGTGATACCCATGTTTCGATCACAATAAAGATATTGGGGTTATCAATACTTTGGTTAAGCTCATAGTGCACACAACCTGTTTCGGCCCTGCTACCTGCAACTAATCGTTTAAATATCGGTTGAAATGCGCCATAGAATTCTGGTTTAACTGTGATTGTGGCAATAATATTTAATTGACTCATGTCAGTAGACTACCTATATTTCAAAATAAGTTGCTTGTGTAGTATACGCTTGCTACTGCTAATATCAAAAAGCAGTATTTAAGGTTTATAATCTCATTTTTGTGACAACTAATTATTGTTATTAAATAATTAGTTATGATTTTATTTCTTAATTTATTGGTAATTAACTTTATTAAAAACTATTTTTTGAAGTAAAAAATCTAAAAAATAATACTTTAACCATTTCATTTATTTATATATTTTATAAATTATAGTACTTGCTATTAAAAATATTTTGGTTAGAATTTCTGCAGTTTTTTATCGACACGGTGTAGGCACAATGATCAATTGTAACTCAGTAATCTTAATCATTAATATTATTGATTCCATTTTATCCTCCTTTTTGGGGGATTTTTTTTGCCTATTGCGTCCGATTTTATCAACTTCATTTAGATTGAATTGTAGAGGCATATTATGATTGAACATAAAAACATGTTATTAACCACAAGAGACCAAAGTTTAAAAGCCTATTTAATGAATAATATTAAGCAAAAAGGCGGATGGGTTAATGCACATATGCATGCTGATCGTGCTTTTACTATTTCGGTTGATAGTTTTGATGTCTATCAAAAACAGACTTTAATTGAAAAATGGGATACATTAGATAAAGTCAAAGCATCAATGAGTGAAGATGATTACTATCGCCATTTTAGTATGGCGGTTGAGCGTATGATTGAGCAAGGTGTAAGTGCCATGGGAT
Organism: Gilliamella sp.; assembly: GCF_024104075.1. Taxonomy (NCBI): domain Bacteria; kingdom Pseudomonadati; phylum Pseudomonadota; class Gammaproteobacteria; order Orbales; family Orbaceae; genus Gilliamella; species Gilliamella sp. Next base: position 2,520 of record NZ_JAGGHR010000008.1, read on the forward strand.
CGTTTGTTGATATTGATCCTATTGCTGAAGAACGAGCAATTAAAGGTGCCTTAAGAGCACGAGAAACTTATAAAAATGACATCACCATTAAATTAGTTAATCAAACACTTAAAGGTGTTATTGATAAAGAAGCACGTTATTGGTTTGATAAAGGAGCTGATTTAGTTGATATTATTGGCGGTTTACCGCGTCGTGATGAGCGTGATCATGGTGAAGGTATGGGACTTAAACATCTTGATGTGTTAATGCAAACAGGTAAGTCATTGGGTAAAATGGTGCATGTACATGTTGACCAATTTAACTCACAAGATGAAATCGAAACAGAACAACTTACCGATAAAACTCTTGAGCATGGTATGCACGGGCGAGTTGTTGCTATCCATAGCATTTCTATCACCGCGCATAGTTTAGCATATCGCCAAAAACTCTACAAAAAAATGAAAGAGGCCAAAATGATGGTTATTGCTTGTCCTTTTGCTTGGATCGATAGCCCTCGTCGTGAAGAACAAGGTCCTACTCGTAACTCATTAACCCCTGTTGATGAACTGGCGGCTGCTGGTATTCCTGTTGCTATTGGCACAGATAATGTTAGTGATTATATGTTACCATTTTCAACGGGTAATATGTGGGAAGAACTTAAATTGTTAGTAACAGGATGCCGTTATACCGATTTAGACAATGTGATTAATGTGGCAACTAAGAATGGGCGAATGGTGCTAGGTATTGATTGATTTGAGATAGAACAAACTTATCAAAATAAGTTACTCTTCGGTTTTTATCTGAAAAATGCTCCCGATGAGTAATAATTACCTGTCAGATTAAATAAAGATTATTACAAATTAAACTTAAAAAATAATTTATTATTAGCTTATAAATCTCTAATTCCACTACATTTATAGACAGCTAATGCCTCTTTCAAAATGGTTAATAAATCCGCCTTCGACATACTAGGTAAATTACTCGGGTTCATTGACACAATTTCCCAAGCAAATTGTATCTGATATAAGTCGGTAAATAGTTCAGGCATTTTGGTACCAAAGCGGCGGTACTTATTCCATAAATTATCTAAATCATATTTTTTGGCATCTTCGTCTGAGACATAGGCATTGACAAATGACATCAGTCACTCCTTAATTAAATTGTGTTAAATAAATTTGGGCTCTGTTATATAAAATATAAATGCAGATAAACAGAATTATAAATAAGAATGTTCCAAGTCAGAATGTTTTGTTTTTTATGTATATCCATTACGTTTTTTTCTCAAAATAGTGTAAACAGCATGACTAATTTCTACACTTAAAAAAGTGTTTTATAAATTTTTTGATATACAAAAATATGACTAAGATCAAATTAATCACATTATTTATACAAATATTCAGCTAAAGCAACGCTTAAATCTTTTTTGTTTTTTGTTATCGTGTATTATAGCTAACTAAGCGATGTTTTTATAAATTATAACCAGAATTCTAATAAAAAAGATTGTACACAAATTAAGTTTTGCTTATTAGTTAGAGGAAATTATGAAAAGAGTTTTTATTATGATCCTAGATTCGTTTGGTATCGGTGGCGCTGAAGATGCAAATAAATATGGCGATGAGGGTGCTGATACTTTAGGACATATTGCTGAAGCTTGTGCTTTAGGTAAAGCTGAGCATGGTCGTAGTGGTCCATTAAATTTACCTAATTTAGGCAAATTAGGCTTAATCGAAGCGGCGTATGAATCAACTGGTCATTATCCTAAAGGTATGCAAACTGAAGGTGAAATTATTGGTTCATATGGCTATGCAAGCGAGATTTCCTCAGGTAAAGATACTCCATCAGGACATTGGGAATTAGCTGGCGTGCCAGTTCTTTTTGACTGGGGTTATTTTACTAATACCACTAATAGCTTCCCTCAAGATCTTTTAGATAAAATTGTCTCTCGTGCAAAACTTCCTGGTTACCTCGGTAATTGTCACTCATCTGGTACAGTCATTCTTGATGAACTTGGTGAAGAACATATAGCATCTGGCAAGCCAATTTTTTATACTTCTGCTGATTCTGTATTCCAAATTGCATGTCATGAGGAGGCATTTGGTTTAGATAAACTTTATGAAGTCTGCGAAATTGCACGTGATGAGCTAAATAAAGGTAATTACAACATTGGCCGCGTTATTGCTAGACCTTTTGTTGGCAAAAAAGCGGGCGAATTTGTGCGTACGGGTAACCGCCACGATCTTGCTGTTGAACCACCAGCACCAACGATGATTAAAAAACTAGTTGATGAAAAACAAGGTATCGTAGTGTCAATTGGTAAAATTGCCGATATTTATGCACAAGTTGGAATTACCAAAAAAGTAAAAGCAACCGGTCTTGAAGCTTTATTTAATGCGTCACTAGAAGAAATTAAGCAGGCTAAAGATAATACGATTGTATTTACTAATTTTGTCGATTTTGACTCTTCTTATGGGCATCGTCGCGATGTCTCAGGTTATGCCGCTGCTTTAGAATATTTTGATAGTCGTCTTCCTGAGATGTTAGCGCTTATCCAACCTGGCGATCTGCTTATTATTAGCGCCGATCATGGTTGTGATCCAACTTGGTCAGGTACCGATCATACTCGCGAACATATACCTGTCATTGTCTACGGAGATAGTGTGCCTGTTGGCTCTTTAGGTCATCGTGAAACATTTGCCGATATAGGACAGAGTGTTGCCGATTATTTTGATTTATCGCCAATGGATTACGGTAAATCTTTTATAAAAAAATAAATAATTTAAGTTTAAGTAATATCGATTTCAAAACAAATATCAGGAGAAGTTAATGTCTACCCCGCATATTAATGCTGTTGATAATGCCTTTGCAAAAACCGTTTTAATGCCCGGCGATCCGCTACGAGCAAAATTCATTGCAGAAACCTTTTTAGAGAATGCAACAGAAGTTACTAATGTAAGATCCATGTTGGGTTTTACTGGTTATTACAAAGATAAAAAGGTTTCAGTTATGGGGCATGGAATGGGTATTCCATCTTGTTCAATCTATACAACCGAACTAATTAAATTTTATGGTGTTGAAAACATCATTCGTATTGGTTCATGTGGTGCAATTAGCCCTAATGTCAACTTGGGGGATGTTATTGTTGGGTTAGGTGCTTGTACCGATTCAAAAGTCAACCGTTTACGTTTTAAAGATCATGATTTTGCCGCTATCGCCGATTTTGATTTAACTTGTAATGCCGTTAATGCAGCTAAAAAATTGGGTGTGAATGTTAAAGTTGGTAACCTTTTTTCTGCTGACCTTTTTTATAGTGTTGAACCTGATATGTTTGATGTTATGGAAAAATACAATATTTTAGGCGTCGAAATGGAAGCTGCTGGCATTTATGGCGTTGCGGCTGAATATGGTGCAAAAGCACTGGCTATTTGTACAGTTTCAGATCATATCCGAAAAGGCGAAGCAATGTCAGCAGAACAAAGACAATTAGGGTTCAAAGAAATGATCACTGTTGCACTGGAGTCTGTTTTATTAAATCAAAACTAAAAAAATGGCAGGTTAATCTGCCATTTTTTATTTTGATCAAATAATTATTTTATTGATATTTAGATATTAGATTATAGTAAATCTCGTTTATTAAGGAATTATAAATGAATATTCATTTTAAACTTAGGGTTATATTTTTCTTACAATATTTTATCTGGGGAAGTTGGTTAATAACTCTCGGTTCTTATATGATACGTAAATTACAATTTACTGGTCTTGAAGTAGGATCGATATACGGAACAATGGGTATCGCATCTTTATTTATGCCTGGCTTACTTGGGATTGTAGCGGATAGATGGATACCTGCTAACCGTTTGTATATGCTTTGTCATTTAATCGGTGCTTTAACGCTATTTATTGCGGCTTCAGTAACATCTCCTTTCATGATGATGATTGTGATATTGATTCATTGCCTAGCTTTCATGCCAACCATCGCCATTTCAAATTCAATCGCTTATTCTTGCTTAGAATCACGTGGACTTGATGTTATTACCGAGTTCCCTTGTATCAGAATTTTTGGCACCATTGGATTTATTGTTGCTATGTGGCTTGTGAGTCTTTTAAAATTAGAACTGAGTAGCATGCAACTTTATATTGCAGCTGCATCTGCTTTATTACTCAGCCTTTATTCATTCTTGCTACCATTGATTCCAACAACAAAAAATAAAACTGAAGAAAAAAACATCATTAGTTCATTAGGGTTAGATGCTATTGTTTTATTCAAACAACCACGAATGGTTATATTTTTTCTATTTGCAGTTTTATTAGGCGGTATTTTACAAATAACCAATACTTTTGGTAATCCATTTTTACATGATTTTGAAAGATTCCCTGAATATGCTGATAGTTTAGTGGTTAAATACCCTTCTATACTGTTGTCTATTTCTCAAATGTCAGAAGTCGCATTTATCTTATTTGTACCTTTTTTTATGAAACGTTTAGGTATTAAATACGTTATGCTAATTAGTATGCTTGCTTGGGTTGCTCGTTTTGGTTTATTTGCTTATGGCGATCCATCTCTTTTCGGTTCTGTTTTACTTCTCCTTTCAATGATTGTTTATGGTTGTGCTTTCGACTTTTACAACATATCTGGCTCAATGTATGTTGAAAAATCGGTATCGCCAACCATTCGTAATAGTGCTCAAGGATTATTTATGACCATGACTAATGGGTTCGGTGCTTATTTAGGTTCGGTAGGCAGTGGTTATGTAGTCGATTATTATACAGTTGGAAACGTTACAGAATGGCAAACAGTTTGGCTTATTTTTGCAGGTTATGCTTTGGTTCTAGCAATTGTATTTATGTTGATCTTTAAAAACGAAAAGCCTAATCCAAAAACTATTTAAATCATTAATTAATTATTCTTTGTGTGGTGGAACTTTTTCCCACTCAATCAATACGTAGGCAACAATACATTTTGTTGCCTTTTTACTAACAATTAATTATCGTAAAAATTTGATTTACCGCACAAAAATATAAATAAGTGATGCAAAAGATATAGCAGATAAGTATCTTATCAAGTTAAAATAACCCAATTAACAATGATATACATGTTATTAAAAATTTTTTAATAAGCGTTTAATGTCATTGTTAGTAAAACCAATGTTACTAAAGCCAATTTAGCTCATTTAAAAATAGATTAAATACCTAATGAACGATCAAATGATACCTAAAGTTATATTGCACGAACATGTTGAAGGCAGCATTACCCCTGTCATGGCTCATCAGTTAGCGCAAAAAAATAATATTCCTTTTCCTAGTACACTATGTTACAAATCTGGTCAATACAATGCCAAAGAATATAAAAATGGTAGATATTTGTATGACGAATCCAAATTTGAAGAATTTATTAATACATATGATACCGTTTCTAGCTTTCTAAAAGATCCTGAAGATTATTATTCTATTACTTACGATTTTCTTAATAGAAATGCTAAACAAGGGTTAATTTATTGCGAGCTATTTTTGTCCCCCTATCATATTTGCACAACCGAAGTTAATGGAAAATTAATTTGGGATAAAGAAAGGTTTAATAAAACTCTTTTCTACATGGACAAAGCGATTATAAAAGTACAAAACGACTATGATATTACAGTTAGATATCATGTTATTGGTGTTAGACACCTAGGCGCTAAAGTTGTTTATGATACGTTGTGTTTTATTCAGCAAAATCATCACCCTTTTATTACGGGATTTAATATTGCTGGTAACGAAATGGCTGGGCATTTTGATGATTTTAAAGATGCACATAAGTTGGCTACTCAGCTGAACTTAAAAAAATCGTATCATGCTGGCGAAATTGATTCAGATGAGAGCATTATTCAAGCTCTTAAACACGGTGCAATCAGAATCGGTCATGGTATTCGTGCCATTGAAAACAAAGCGCTTATTTGTGAACTGGTCGAAAAAAAAATCACTCTAGAAATTGCTTTAACGAGTAATCGGATTTTAGTGAATGAATTGCATGGCGATATTTATCAACATCCTATAAGGCAACTTTATGACCAAGGTGTTCGCATTACCTTAAATACCGATGATGCAGGGATTTTTGGTACTGATATTGAAAAAGAATATAGTATCGCCCAATCCATATTTGCATTTTCACGATTAGAATTGCTTGATATAACGCTATGTGGCATTCAAGCCGCATTTGTTGAAGATATGGTTAAAAGTCGTTTAACTGAGCAAGTTCTTTTATGTTTTTCATCTGATGATAGACAATTGCTTAAAAAATTTATTAATGACAAAAAATATCATCCAGCAATCATTGAACGATTTTTAGAATATCAGAAGCTGTTACTAGCCATACCCGTTAACTAATTTAGTTGTCAGAATAATAGGAGATTTGCATGAAAAAAAATAAGTTAATTTTACCCTTTTTAACCCTATTTATATCTGGCGTTGTTAATGCCGCAACTGTTGATTTAAGGATTATTGAAACAACCGACTTGCATGGAAACATGATGAATTATGATTATTTCAAAGATCAGTCTGTTGATTCTTTTGGATTAGTAAAAACTGCTAATTTAATTCATCAAGCAAGAAGTGAGGTAAAAAATAGTGTTCTTGTTGATAATGGTGACCTAATTCAAGGTAGCCCAATGGCTGATTATGCCGTAAAGAAGGGTTTTAATGATGGCGATATTCATCCTGTTTATAAAGCGCTCAATACACTTAATTATAGTGTGGGTAATATTGGTAACCACGAATTTAATTTTGGATTAGAATTTCTACAAAAAAGTCTTTCTGGGGCTAAATTTCCTTACATCAACGCTAATGTTTATGATGCCAAAACTCAAAAGCCATTTTTTACACAATATATTATCTTAGATACTCCTGTTATTGATAGAAACGGCAATAAGCACACGATTAAAATCGGCTATATTGGTTTTGTCCCTCCACAGATTATGCAATGGGACAAACTTAATCTTGATGGCAAAGTTGTCGTCAAAGATATTACAGAAACGGCCAAACTATTAGTCCCTGAAATGAAAAAACAAGGCACTAATGTTATTATTGCTATTCCACATTCTGGTGTTTCAGCTGAACCTTATAAAGCATTAGCTGAAAATTCGGTTTACTACTTGAGTCAAGTAGAGGGTATTAATGCAATTATGTTTGGTCATTCTCACGGCATATTTCCTAGTGAAGATTTCAAATCATTACCAAATACTGATATCAAAACTGGTAACATTAATCATGTGCCTGCTGTTATGCCCGGACATTGGGGTAGCCATTTGGGAGTGGTGGACTTAGTTCTTGATGGTGATAAATCAAAATGGCAAGTGATTTCAGGTAAATCAGAAGCTAGACCAATCTATGATGTAAAAACTAAAAAGGCACTTGTTAAAGCCGATCAAAAAATCGTCGACATTCTAAACAAAGATCACCAAGGAACACGTGAATTTGTTAGTAAACCAATAGGTAAAGTTTCAACCGATATTACGAGCTATCTAGCATTGGTTGAAGATACATCTGCCTTACAAATTATTAATGATGCACAAATCGATTACGTTAAGCAGTTTATTAAAGGGGATCCTGATCTTGATGGTTTGCCCGTTTTATCGGCCATTGCACCATTTAAAGCTGGCGGCAGGAAAAACGATCCTAGCGCTTTTGTTGATGTTAAAGCAGGTAATTTATCGTTTAGAAATGCTGCAGATATTTACCTTTATCCTAATATTTTGTCTGCTGTGAAAATTACAGGTAAAGATGTCAAAGAGTGGTTAGAGTGTTCAGCTGGTGTATATAATCAAATTAATACTAATTCATCACAACCACAATATTTGATTAATTGGGATAAATTCAGAACCTATAATTTTGATATTATTGATGGAGTGAATTATCAAATAGATGTAACAAAGCCACCCCGTTATGATGCAAATTGCCAGTTAATTAACCCTACATCTGAAAGAATTAGGAATCTGACTTATCAACAAAAAACAATTGCTCCTAACCAAGAATTCTTAATTGCCACCAATAATTATCGTGCTTATAGTGGTATATTTCCAGGTACTGGTGAAAAAAATGTCAAATTTAATTCTCCTGACGATCTAAGAGTAATTCTTTCAGCCTATATTACCAATACTACCCAAAAATATAGTATAACGAATGTTACCATCGACAATAATTGGCAAATTTCTCCAATTATTAGTAACACAAAATTAGATATTCGCTTTGAATCATCACCAACAGATGAAGCTAAAACCTATATCGAGAAACATTCACTATACCCTATTCATTTTATCGATACAGATACATCTGGTTTTGGTGTTTATAAGATAGATTTGCAGTCTCCTGTTAACTCTCAACCTAAAATTTAGTTAGATTTATTACGGCCAAAAGGATTATTAATATGAAAATTGAAAAACTGATTGAACTTGCTAAAACAGCCCGTTCTAAAGCTTATGTACCTTATTCTAAATTTCAGGTTGGTGCCGTGCTAATTACTGAAGATGATGAAGCAATTTTAGGTTGTAATATTGAAAACGCATCTTATGGACTAGCAAATTGTGCCGAAAGAACGGCAATTTTTAAAGCGGTTTCTGAAGGTAAAACAAAATTTAAAAAATTGGTGGTAATTGGAGATACTGATGGGCCTATTTCACCATGTGGAGCTTGCCGTCAAGTTATTAGTGAGTTTTGCGCTAAAGATATGCCTGTTATTTTGACCAACATGCAGGGAAAAATTCAAGAAACAACAGTTGGAGAATTATTACCTTGGTCTTTTTCACCAAGTGATCTTGATTAACATTATTTTTTAACAATAAAAAATAATAATTAGGACTTAAAATTTATTTTGTATAAACAAAGCAATACACTAATTTTATTTATTGATAGTAAGAGAGGATAGTAATGAGATTTGTAGATATTATAGAAAAAAAACGTGACGGCAATGTATTAACCACTGATGAAATCCAATTTTTTATCACTAATTATACCAATGGAACTATCCCCGATTATCAAGTTAGTGCTTTATTAATGGCAATTTATTATCAAGGTATGACTTCCAAAGAGTGCGCAGATTTAACCTCGGCGATGATGTATTCTGGCGATACTGTTGATCTGTCTTCAATCAAAGGCATTAAAGTTGATAAACATTCAACTGGCGGTGTAGGTGACACTACAACATTAGTTCTAGCTCCTTTAGTAGCAGCTTTAGATGTTCCAGTAGCAAAAATGTCTGGACGAGGGCTTGGTCACACGGGCGGCACCACAGATAAATTTGAATCGATTCCTGATTTTAAAATTGAATTAAGTAAACAAGATTTTATTAATCAAGTTAATAATAAAGGCCTTGCAGTTATTGGTCAATCAGGCAATTTAACCCCAGCAGACAAGAAACTTTATTCGTTACGTGATGTAACAGGTACTGTTAACTCTATTCCTCTTATTGCAAGTTCAATTATGAGTAAAAAATTGGCAGCGGGTGCTGATGCCATCGTTCTTGATGTTAAAACAGGTGATGGTGCGCTAATGAAAGATATGGCCGATTCAGAAAAATTAGCCCATGAAATGGTAAATATTGGTAATCAAATTGGCCGTAGAACCATGGCAATTATTTCGGATATGTCTCAACCTCTTGGTTTTGCAATTGGTAATGCTCTTGAAGTAAAAGAAGCAATTGATACGTTAAAAGGTCATGGTCCAGCCGATTTAACCGAACTGGTTTTAACATTAGGTAGTCAAATGGTTGTACTTGCCGATAAAGCAAAAACATTAGAAGAAGCCAGAATAAAACTTCAAGAAGTCATTAAAAATGGTAAAGCTATCGAGAAGTTTAAAACCCTAATTGAAGCACAAGGCGGTGATAGTTCGGTCGTTGATCATCCTGAAAAATTGGCTAGTGCACCTTACCAAATTGCCCTACCAGCCCTTAAGTCAGGTTATGTATCAAAAATTATCGCAGATCAAATCGGGATCGCTGCAATGCAATTAGGTGCTGGTCGCGCAACCAAAGAAGATATTATTGATCCCGCTGTTGGAATCGTGTTACATAAAAAAGTAGGTGACAAAGTTACTGAAGGTGAAGTTTTATTAACGATACACGCCAATACTGATAAGCTTGATACTATCAAGCAAAAATTATATGACAATATTACCATTAGTGATAACGCAACTGAGCCACAACTTATTTACAAGGTGATTACAGGATAATAGCTGTTATATAAGGATTTAGGAGATACCATGTACTATTATCAGTTTAATAAAAAATTATCATTACTTGTTTGTATGGGGCTATTTTCAGCCTCTTGCATGGCCGCTGTTTCCACAAAAAGCTCATCAGTTCCAACTTTAGAAAAAGACAAGTCTTATCAATTTACTATTTTGCATACCAATGACCACCACGGCCGTTTTTGGCAAAATGATATTGGTGAGTATGGGCTTGCTGCTCAAAAAACCGTAGTAGATGAAATTCGAAAAGAAGTTACAGCAAAAGGAGGGAAATTACTGCTGCTATCAGGTGGTGATATTAATACTGGTGTCCCTGAATCTGATGTACAGCAAGCCAAACCTGATTTTATTGGCATGAATGCGGTTGGTTACGATGCTATGGCTGTGGGTAATCATGAGTTTGATCATCCTTTGACTATTATTCGTGAGCAACAGAAATGGGCAAAATTTCCTTTTTTATCGGCAAACACTTACTTTAAAGGCACAGATAAACGTGTATTTGATGCCTATAAAATGTTTGATTTGAATGGTATTAAAGTTGCTGTGTTTGGTTTAACCACTGACGATACTATTTTTCTTGCTTCACCCAAAAATACGGAAGGCGTCGAATTTCGACAAACCTTACCCGAAGCACAAAAAATAATTAAACAGTTAAAAGATAATGAACACCCTGACATGATTATTGCTGTCACTCATATGGGGCATTATGAAAATGGTGAACATGGCTCAATGGCACTGGGTGATGTTGAATTAGCCAGAAATTTACAGGCCGGCGATTTAGATATGATAGTGGGAGGACACTCACAAAACCCTGTGTGTATGGCTAGTCCTAATAAACGTATTACCGAATATGTACCAGGTACACCTTGTGCGCCAGATCAACAAAATGGCACATGGATTGTGCAGGCCCACGAATGGGGGAAATATGTTGGACGTGGAGATTTTGTCTTTTTAAATGGCAAAATCACGTTAAAAAATTACCAATTAATTCCTATTAACCTTAAAAAAGAGGTTGATAATGGTAACAGTACCAAACGCCTTGAATATTACACGCAAGAAATTCCTCAAGATAAATCCTTACTTGAAAATTTAAGACCTTATCAAGAATTAGGTAAACAGCAGTTGTTAGTGAAAAGTGGCGAGTTAAAAGGACGATTAGAAGGTAATCGAGATGTTGTTAGATACCAACAAAGCAATATGGGACAACTTTTACTCAGTGCTTTTGTTGAAAAAACTAATGCAAACGTTGGCATTATGTCTGGGGGGATGATTCGTGACTCATTAATTGAAGGTGATATTACTTATCGTGATATTTTAAAAGTAGAACCTTTTGGTAACAGTGTGGTTTATTTCGAATTAACTGGCAATGAATTAATTGATTATCTAAAAGTTGCATTAAGTAAAAAGCAAGGTTCGGGTGGGTATGCACATTTGAAAAATATAAACCTAACAAGAAATGGGAACAATATTGAAGATGTAAAAATTAATGATCAACCGATCGATTTACAAAAAAACTATCGCGTTGCTACACTTGACTTTTTAGCCGCTGGTGGAGATGGCTATCCAATAACTAATACATCACCGACTTACGTTGATACGGGTTATCGCGATGCCGATGTAGTAAAACAGTATTTTGAGAACCATTCGCCAATTACTGCGTCTGATTATGAACCAAAACAATTTATTATTGAGAAATAAATATTGAGATAATTATGAGCATGACCGAATTTCAACAAAGTTGTTATAATATTGTGACAGACCCCAATTTGTCACCCAAACAAAAATCAAATTTGCTCGCCTTAGCAGCAGAAAATAATTTACCTTATGTAGATCTGGATGAAGAAACACAACAAGCTTTAAATGACCGCGTTATTTGTGATATGTACGAAGGTCACGCACCTTATAAACCTCGTTATGTTTTACCTGATTATGTAAAATTTTTAAAACAAGGATCACAGTGGCTAGAACTTAATCCAGCTGAAACATTTAATGATGCATTAAATTTGCTTATCATCATCTATCATCATGTTCCTTCAGTAACTGGTATGCCTGTTTATTTAGGATGCTTAGATCAAATTTTACTTCCTTACGTTGGTAATCTTACTGAAGATGAGATTTATCAGCGATTAAAGCATTTTTGGATCATGCTTGATCGTAATTTACCTGATGCATTTATGCATGCAAACATTGGACCAACCGATAATATTATCTGTCGGGTAATCTTGCGTATAGATAGAGAACTCAAACAAGTTGCTCCAAATTTAACCTTTATCTATGATGAAGACATTACACCAGAATCATTATTATTAGTGGCAATTGAAAATATTTGTGAAACAAGCAAACCTCATATTGCAAACAACAATATGATTCAAAAAGATTTTGATAACCAAGGTTACGGTGTTGTAAGTTGCTATAATTCACTACCAGTAGCTGGAGGGGGAAGCACGCTTTCACGAATCAATTTAAAAGAAGTTGCGATACGCAGTAAAAATATAGAAGACTTTCTGTCAAATATCTTACCCCACTATTGTCAATTGCAGCTCAATCTTATTCAAGCAAGGTCAAACTTTCTTTACAATAAATCAAACTTTTTTAATAGCAGTTTTTTAGTTGAAGAAGGTTTAATTGATCCAAAACGATTTGCTCCAATGTTTGGTATATTTGGAATGGCTGAAGCCGTCAATATCTTGCAAGAAAAAGCAAATTTAGCTGGACGTTATGGTTTTAATGAACAAGCTAATGAACTTGCATTAACTATTACACAATTAATTGCTAAGTTTATTAATAACCATACAATAGTTTATGCTTGGAAAGGGAAAGCAATGCTACATTCACAATCAGGCATTAGTATAGATAGAGCAACAACACCTGGATTAAGAATACCATATGGGCAAGAACCCGATCCTGTCACTCATATTATGGCACTGTATAAACATCACCAGTATTTCACTTCGGGTATTAGTGATATTTTAACAATTGATGAGACCATAAAGAATAATCCCCTAGCCTTGCTACAAATTTGTAAAGCTGCTTTCAAATTTGGTTTCCGTGAATTTACTGCCAATATCAGTGGTAATGATCTTGTTCGAGTTACAGGTTATATGGTGAGATTATCTGATATTAAAAGATATAAAAAAGAAGGCTCACGAATTAATACTACTTTCTTAGGAGCTGAGGCTGCCGACGATACCGAAAATAATAGTTATTTATGTCGAAAACCACGAGTAATTAGTCATGAGCAAGTCATGGGCAATCGTTAATAAGCTTTTACCCTTTTCTTGTGTAGATGGACCTGGTAATCGACTAGTTATATTTTTACAAGGATGTAATTTTCGTTGTTTAAACTGCCATAATCCTTATACGATATCATTGTGCAAGGATTGTGGTCAATGTGTTGATACTTGTCCACACAAAGCATTAAGTTTTAGTAACAATAAAGTTATATGGCAAACTTCAAATTGTCAGCAATGTGATACTTGTATTAATACTTGTAAACATTTTTCATCACCAATGACTTATAGATATAGTGTAGATGATATTTTAATCGCTATCCGGAAATATCTACCATTTTTAAATGGTATTACCATAAGTGGTGGAGAAGCAACAATGCAGTTACCCTTTATTAAAGAGCTATTCAATGTTATCAAACAATCTAACGATTTAAAGCACCTTACCTGTTTTATTGATAGCAATGGTTATTTAACTAAAACAGGATGGCAAAAAGTAGAAAATGTGATGGATGGCGCAATGATTGATCTCAAAGCTTGGGATAATGATGTGCATAAAAAGTTAACGGGAAGAGACAATCAACGAGTAAAAGAAACGATTAACTATCTGGCAAAAATAAAAAAACTATATGAGGTAAGACTTTTAATTATTCCTAATCAAACAGATCTACAAGTTAATGCTAAAAATATTGCCAAATTTTTAATTGATTTAGATCCCAATATTCAAATAAGAATTAATGCTTTTCATAATCATGGTGTACGTGGTATCGCTAAAAACTGGCCATCCGCCAGTAGGCCTGAAGTAGAACAGTTTGCAGAACAATTAAAACAGCATAGCCTACAACATATTATATTACCTAATGTTTATTTGTAATGGTAATAACTTGTTACTTTTAAGTATCAATAAATAACAGATAATTTATACCAATGTGTAAATACTTCAAACTTAGTCAAGATTCAAGTAGAAATTATGCTGCTTGTTTAAGGATATTTACAATAGAATTATATAATATTAATAATACTTTATATCATAACTGATAATATTATTACATTAAGTAAAAAAGATAAACCTGAGTTGGCTTTAATTATATGGTTCAGTTCTATATTGAATAGATCACTATTAGATAGCTTTAACTAAATGGTTTTAAATGCAGAAAAGGGACAATTGTCCCTTAAACTAGAAAAATATTATTTATTCTTTTTAAATGCAGTTGCAAATGCATTTCCCATGACATTATTAGTCATTGAAGATGAATGTTGTTTTTTAGTATTGTTAACCGAACGTTCATTAATGAATTTTCGATTATCAGTTTTTGGCGCAGCAGGATCATCTAATCGCATTGATAAAGCGATACGTTTTCGTGGAATGTCAACTTCTATCACTTTAACTTTGACTATATCACCAGCTTTTACCACTGTTCTTGGATCATCAACAAACTTATCTGATAAAGCTGAAATATGCACTAAACCATCTTGATGCACACCAATATCAACAAACGCACCAAAATTAGTTACATTAGTAACAGATCCTTCCATAATCAGACCTATTTTTAGGTCTTCCATCGTTTCTATATCATCAGCAAACTGCGCAGTTTTAAATTCAGGTCTTGGATCACGACCAGGTTTATCAAGCTCTTTGATAATATCTGTAACTGTTGGCACACCAAAATGATCATCTACGTAATCGATTGCTTTAAGTGATTTTAAATAGTTTGTATCACCTAAAATTTCTTTTAAAGATTTGTGATTTTTTTCTAAAATTCGTTCTACAACTGGATAAGCTTCTGGATGAACGGCCGATGCGTCAAGAGGATTTTTACCATCCATTATACGTAAAAATCCAGCGCACTGTTCAAATGCTTTAGGACCTAAGCGAGCCACTTTCAATAATTGTTTACGATCCGTAAATTGTCCATTTTCATTACGCCAATTAATTATATTTTGAGCTATTACTTTATTAAGTCCAGCAATACGAGCAAGTAACATCATCGAAGCAGTGTTTAAATTCACACCAACGGCATTAACACCATCTTCAACAACAGCATCAAGTTTTTTTGCTAACTGAGTTTGGCTAACATCATGCTGATATTGCCCCACCCCAATCGATTTAGGATCTATTTTAACAAGCTCTGCTAATGGATCTTGTAAACGACGTGCAATTGATACTGCACCACGAATAGATACATCTAAATCAGGAAATTCTTGCGCTGCTAGTTCTGATGCAGAATAAACCGAGGCACCTGCTTCGCTTACAATTACTTTTTGTGCTTTCACTTCTGGATATTTCTTTTGTACATCAAGATAAAAACGTTCAGTTTCGCGCGAAGCAGTACCATTACCAATGGCCACTAATTCAACTTGATATTTAATACAAAGTGCGGCAATAACCATAGCTGCTTTATCTGCTTGCCCTGTATGAGGATAAATCGTTTCAGTCGCAACTAATTTACCTGTTGCATCAACAACAGCTATTTTTACACCTGTCCTTAAACCAGGATCCATGCCCATAGTAACTTTCATGCCTGCTGGAGCAGCCATTAACATATCATGTAAGTTATCAGCAAATACGTTAATCGCTTCTTCCTCTGCTCGCTCACGTAATGTTGTCATTAATTCGGTTTCCATGTGCATCAGAATTTTAATGCGCCATGTCCAATTAATCACAGCTTTGCGCCATTTATCTGCTGGCTGTTCATTAAAATGGACGCCTAGATATTCAGTGATAATTTGTTCACAATAACTCTCTTTAGGCGCTTGTTCAAATTGCGGATCAGCATTTAAGGAGAGTTGTAAAAAGCCTTCATTTCGTCCTCGAAACATTGCTAATGCACGATGAGATGGTATTTTAGAAATCAGCTCGCTTTGTGAAAAATAGTCTCGGAATTTAGCTCCTTCTTCCTCTTTACCACTCACCACTTGCGAAACTAAATGAGCATTATTCCAAAGATAATGACGCACTTTTGCTAATAATGCTGCATCTTCTGCAAAGCGCTCCATCAAAATGTAACGAGCTCCATCCATTGCTGATTTTGTATCAGTAATACCTTTGTCGGAATTGATATATTTTTCGGCTTCAATTACAGGATCAAGCATGGGATTCTGCCATAAGCCATCCGCCAATGGCTCAAGCCCTGCTTCAATGGCAATTTGACCTCGAGTACGGCGTTTAGGTTTATATGGTAAATAGAGATCTTCAAGTTCAGTTTTACTAAGCGTTTGTGCAATACTGTTACTTAATTCTAATGTCAATTTACCTTGTTCTTCAATAGACTTTAAAATTGTTTGCTTACGATCTTCAAGTTCTCGCAAATAGCTCAATCGACTATCAAGAGTACGTAATTGGGTATCATCAAGCCCACCTGTCACCTCTTTTCGATAACGAGCAATAAAAGGAACGGTACTACCCTCATCTAATAATTGAATCGCCGCTTGAACTTGTTCTGACTTTACGGCTAACTCACTGGCTATAATATGGCTAATTTGTTTATTCATCATGGTATTTTTAACAATTTTAAGCAAAGTAGTGATTATATACCTATCCTTGTTTCTGTTGCAATTCTGAGCCTTTTATCTCCTCCCCCAAAAATATAACTGCTAGTTATTGGGATATTTTTAGCTTGGCTAACATTTAATAGAGCTAACCACAAATTTAACTTCTTTATTTAGAACTACATAATGCGTAATACGGATGCTGATCATCTCTATCGCCATTTAGTGCAGCATCATTCATATTGATATAAATAGGAGAACCCGTAGAATTAGAAATATCACTAGTCCAACCATAGGTTGGATTATAAAAATTATCACCTTGATAATACGCTAATCCCCCCCATTCAGTAATTAATCCCCCATGTACAGCTCTTTTATAGTAGTTATCAGGATTATTACCATATTTATCTTGATGAAGCAGAAAGTTTGCATTACTCAGCTCTCTAAGAGATGCTAATTTATAATCACCTAAACTTCTGCACCAATCTTTTTGCTCTTGATATGTATCAATATATTCTCCTCTATTGATAAACCATTTAGTTATCCGGAAACTGTAACTAAGCATTACGCCTTGTTTGGTTTCGCCTATTATCTCAATATCAACAGGTAAATTCGCTTTAGGCGCTGTAGCTCGATTAGCACCTTTAGATGAGGAATCAGGACCTTTTAACGTAACCAGAACCATATTTTTTGCATCATAAGCCTTAAAACCACCTACAACTACTGCTCTTGGAGCCTCTGACTTTGCAACTGTCGCTGTAATTGCGCCAGGTGATCCTTTATCAGGATCCGATGTTCTTACGATCCATTTTGTTGTGCTTAATGAATTATCAATATTCTCGGTAATTAAATAGAAAAAGAGACCATTTGCACCAACTGAAGGGAAATTATTTAAATAATCATTTTGTGCTACAAAACCATTCCAGTCTACCCAATCAAAAACAGATCTATCCCCCCAAGAATAAGCTGGAGCACTATAAAGCATATGTGGACTAGCATATTTGATAGCTTCACCACCTACTTGTACATTAAAATTTCGATAAGGTGTTTTTGTTATAGCAATCTTACTATCTGGGTAATTTTGAAAATTTGGAACTCCGTATTTTGTAGTTAATGCTACCCCACCACTAACTTTAATATAAGGATAAATACCACTTTTTACTAATTTTTCAAATGTCGTTTTTGTTTGATCGTCTGTTAATTTAACTTCTTTATTATTTTCGTCTTCGTAATACCATTCCAACAAAACTGGGTTATCCTTGTCCTCTGATAATTTAATATCTCCATCACCATCAACATCTATAACCTCAGAGCTTTCTGGTTGTTTAATTGCTGCTAATAAACCTAAACTTTCAGGAGTTTTAGTTGAAACATTTGAGCCTAATGCTGTGTTCAAATCACCTGTATAAAAATAGGTGTTTCCATTATAGATGACACCAAAATAATTAAATGCTTTATTGGATTGAATATTATTTTCAATTGAACTAATAAACCGAGGACTATTTCCATTAATAGGATTTGCAGTAACAGCCGATAATGCTAAAGATTTAGTTGAAAAAAAACTAATAAGACAAACTAGACCCCAAATTGGCTCTTTCCGTGTAGTCATATTCATTCCTAATGGTGATAATAATAACAACTTATTTATTTTATTATTGTATAATTGCGAAATTAAACTTATTTATGCGATATAATTAACTTAATTACTTATTGAGCAAGAGATATTCCAAGAATAAAATAAAAAAACACAACACAAGCAATGAAAAAAATAATATCATTTTAATGTTGATTTTTAAATATTATTTAACTTTATTTTGATAAATATTAAAAAATAGAATAAATTTTATTAAATAAATGTCGAGCTTTTACTCGAACAATATATTTTAATAAAGAAATATCGAGTTTTTACTCGAAAAATAAAGATTACTATAGGGAATGAAAATATGCGAAAGAATAATTATATAACAAGAGAAGGTTATTTGAACCTTAATCGTGAATTGAAATATTTATGGAAAGAGGAAAGACCTCGCGTTACACAAGCTGTATCAGATGCAGCAGCCCTCGGAGATCGTAGTGAGAATGCAGAATATATTTATGGAAAAAGAAGATTACGCGAAATTGATCGGCGTATACGTTTTCTTACCAAGCGACTAGAAACATTAACAATTGTTGAACCACATCCAAAACAAAAAGGTACAGTATTTTTTGGCGCATGGGTAAAATTGGAAGATGAATCTGGTAATTTACATATTTACCGTATTGTTGGTAGCGATGAATTTGATCCTAAAAAAAATTGGATATCGATTAATAGCCCTGTAGCAAAAGCATTAATAGGTCATAAAGTTGATGATGAAATAGCCGTTATCACCCCTAATGGCAAAGTATTGTATTACATTACTGAAATAAGCTATACCGAGTTATGCTGATATGCCTTAACTTATTCATTCCATTTGTTAAATCTAAAAACTATAAGATATGGGTAATTAAGTATATAATTATCAGAACATTTATAATCTATTTAAGATATTATGATTTTCGTCAATCAACTATACATCTACCCAATCAAATCGATGCAAGGGATACAATTAACAAAGGCTAATACTGTCGATGGAGGCTTTGAGCATGACCGTATATTGATGCTTAGTGAACCCGATGGCACTTTTATCACGGCAAGACAACACCCTGAGCTCCTGAAATTCAAAACATTCATAGTAAAAAACGAAGTACATATTTCGCTATCTCCAACAGAAATGATAATATTTAATCTTGATGAGTTTTCGTTGAATTATGAGCCTACTGAAATTTGGGGTAATCATTTTACTTCATTAATTGCCCCTATAAGAGTCAATCAATTTTTCAGTCAAATTTTGCATAAAGATGTACAATTAAGATGGGTTGGTCAACAATTAACTCGTCGAACCAAACGCTATCCTGAAATTCCTGTTAGTTTTGCTGATGGTTATCCTTATTTGTTATTAAATAAAGCTTCATTTGATTATTTACAACAACAATGCCTTGAAAAACTCGATATTAGACAATTTCGTGGAAATATTGTTATTCAAGGAGCACTACCTTTTGCGGAAGATGGCTGGAAAACAATAAAAATTGGCAATGTGATTTTTGATATTGTTAAACCTTGTAGTCGCTGTGTTATAACGACAATGAACATAAAATCTGCAACATCCTTAGCTGATAATGAACCAATTAAAACCTTACGTTACTTTAGAGCCGATAAGCAAGGTGAAATTGATTTTGGTATGAATATGATAGCCCGAAATCATGGAACAATTTCAGTTCACGATAAAATTGAAGTATTGGAACGGCAACCAGCTAAAAATTATATTAAAACCTTTCCAACAGAAATAAAAACTGAAGCAAAAGTTTGTACAATAAATTTTGAAAATCAAATAATTAAAGGTAATAATAAGCAAACTATTTTAGAGCAGTTAGAACAACATAAAATAGCATTACCTTATTCTTGCCGTGCAGGTATATGTGGACGTTGTCTAGTTGAATTAAAACAAGGTGAAGTAGAGGCATTAACACAAGCTGCTATTAGGCGAAATAATAAAATTTTAGCCTGTAGTTGTGTGCCTAAAGGAGATATTACCATTAAATTACTTAAGAAATAGCCTTAAATTCAAAATTATCTGAAGTCAGCTTTTGTTCAGTAAATTTTTTCTCTACAGATATTAATCTATCATTCATTACTTTAATTGCTTCAGAAAACACAAACGTTTTATTCATTGCAATAAATGAAGCTTGTGCAATAATACAAAGAGATGCATTTTCCCCTGCTTCAACGACCATTAAACAAACCTTTTGTCCATCTTCTTGTAAAATTACCTCAACAATATCAGCTATTTTGGGCTTGTATAACATTGGTTGTTGTGAAAAATACCAACTTTTAGGCATTTGAGGCTTTAAAAAATTAGCTGCAACAATAGCGTTAATAGCTAGTTCAATCTTTTGTGAATCTGTCAAATTAAGTAACTGACAACTATTATAAAATTGATAATAAGACGTTGCGTCACTAACAGAAAATGGAAACTCACCAAAAACATCAGGAACTAACATTTTACTTGGATAACAAGAACGAAATAACATTTCAGATGAAACTTCAAGCATTAAACTATCGTATTCGCTATCAAAATACCATCGCCAACAATCAGTTGGTCGAAAAGTCATTTTCATTAATATGTTACCCTTATCATTTGATTTAAAATTGGTCAAAAAGATAACATAAATTACATAAAAAATAAATAAAAAGTTAAAATAAAAATAATTTAATTATATAATTTTTAAAAAATTTAATTATAAAGTGAAAGGATCAAAAAAATATAAATTGGATCTAAATTAGATCCTTTTAGATCTAATCATTTTATACTGAAACATATACTTACCTGAAAGTTTTTTACAATAAATTCAATTTTTAGATACAAAAAAAGGTACTTTTCAGCACCTTTTTTATAATTATAAATAGCTATTTAGCTTGCAACATTGATGCGTTTCATATCAGTCATGTAACTACGTAATTTACGACCGATTGTTTCAATTGGATGATTACGGATTTCTTCATTCACATCGCGTAATTGTGCATTATCAACACTACCTTCAGGGATCGCTTTACCTAAATCGCCAGCTTGTAACATTGGCATAAATTTTTCTTTTAATAGTGGTACAGCGGCATTAGCAAATAGATAGTTGCCATACTCAGCTGTGTCAGAAATAACAACATTCATTTCATACAAACGTTTACGTGCAATAGTATTAGCAATAAGTGGTAACTCATGTAATGATTCGTAATAAGCTGATTCAGCTAAAATACCAGATTCAAGCATAGTTTCGAAGGCAAGTTCAACACCGGCTTTAACCATTGCAACCATAACAACGCCTTGATCAAAGTAAGCTTGTTCATCAATTTTACCTTGATAGTCAGCAGCTTTTTCAAAGGCGGTTTCACCTGTTTCTTTACGCCATTTAAGAAGGTTCGCATCATCATTTGCCCAGTCTTTCATCATAGTTGACGAAAACTCACCTGATATAATGTCGTCCATATGTTTACGATAAAGATCCGTCATGATCACTTTTAATTCTTTTGCTAAAGCATTTGCTCTCAATTTAGCTGGATTTGATAAACGATCCATCATTAAAGTAATTCCACCTTGTTTTAGCGCCTCAGTGATCGTTTCCCAACCAAATTGGAGTAATTTACATGCATAAGCAGGATCAACACCATCTGCCACTAGCTTATCAAAACAAAGTAATGATCCTGTTTGTAACATTCCACAAAGGATTGTTTGTTCACCCATTAAATCTGACTTAACTTCGGCAACAAATGACGACTGTAAAACACCTGCACGATGTCCGCCTGTTGCCGCAGCCCATGCTTTAGCAATTGCTAGCCCTTCACCTTTTGGATCGTTTTCTGGATGAACTGCAATTAGTGTTGGCACACCAAAACCTCGTTTATATTCTTCACGAACTTCAGTACCAGGGCATTTAGGGGCTACCATCACTACTGTAATATCAGAGCGAATCTTTTCTCCTACTTCAACAATATTAAATCCGTGAGAATAGCCAAGCGCAGAGCCTTTTTTCATCAACGGTTGAATAGCTTGAACAACGGCAGAATGTTGTTTGTCAGGAGTCAAATTGATAACAAGATCTGCTGTTGGAATTAATTCTTCATAACTTCCAACTTTAAAACCATTTTCAGTTGCTTTCTTCCATGATGCACGTTTTTCAGCAATAGCTTCTTTACGTAATGCATAAGATATATCTAAACCTGAATCTCGCATATTTAGACCTTGGTTAAGACCTTGTGCTCCACAACCAACAATTACAATTTTTTTACCTTTCAAAAAATTAGCTTCTGATGCAAATTCATCACGAGCCATAAAACGACATTGACCTAATTGTTCTAATTTTTCACGCAAATTCAATGTATTAAAATAATTTGACATTTTTCTCTCCAAGAGTTTAGGTATTCATAATCAACAATAAAACACTATATAATACTTTTAATATTGCTAAAATTGATATATTTAAAATATAATATTGCATAAATCGCAATATACTTGCTAAGTTCAATGCTTTCTTTTACTCTAAACCACCCTTAATTTTGAATAAATCAATATGGATGCTCGATATAAACAAGCAAATAAAGAGGCTAAACTTTCTTTATTACTAACTTTTATTTATCTTCTTGGATGGATCGTTTGTGCATACTGTATTAACGACAAAATAGGATTTTTAGGTCTTCCATTGTGGTTTGAACTATCTTGCATTATGGTGCCTATCGGTTTTATATTGCTTTGCTGGTTAGTTGTAAAATTTCAATTTAAAAATTTCTCATTAGAACAAACTAAGTGATCTAACATGCATTTAGATATTATTGTACCGCTTGTCATCTATCTTGTTTTTGTATTCGCATTATCAATTTATGCTTATGTAAAACGCAAAAAAGTAAATCAATTTACTGATTATTTTATCGGTAATCGCACCATGGGAGGATTTTTACTCGCCATGACACTAGCCGCAACTTATATTAGTGCCAGCTCGTTTATTGGTGGTCCTGGTGCTGCTTATAAATTTGGCCTTGGTTGGGTGCTATTATCGATGATCCAAGTTCCAACTGTATTACTCTCGCTTGGTATTCTAGGCAAAAAATTTGCCATTTTAGCTCGTAAATATGATGCTATAACGTTAAGTGATATGCTTTATGCTCACTATAAAAGTAAAACTATTGTTTGGCTAGCAAGTATTACCCTTGTCGTTGCCTTTATCGGCGCAATGACAGTACAGTTTGTTGGTGGGGCTCGCTTACTACAATCATCAGTAGGTATACCTTATCATACGGGCTTATTAATATTTGGTATTGGTACGGTTATTTATACCGCATTTGGCGGTTTTCGAGCCAGTATATTAAATGATGCTTTTCAAGGGTTAGTGATGATCATAGGTGCTATATTATTACTTGGTGCTATTATCTATGCAGGTGGTGGAATCACTGCAATAATTGATCAGCTAATAAAAATTGACCCTGCTCTTTTAACACCACAAGGACCTAATGACTTTATGGACTTTCCGTTCATGGCTTCATTTTGGATATTAGTTTGTTTTGGTGTGGTTGGCTTACCTCATACTGCTGTTCGTTGTATGGCCTATAAAGATAGCAAAGCAGTACATCAAGGAATTATTCTTGGCACCATTGTCGTTACTGTTATTATGCTAACTATGCATTTATCTGGTGCTTTAGGGCGTGCTATTATTAGCGATTTAACCATTCCTGATCAAATAGTACCGACATTAATTATAAATGTATTACCACCTTTTGCTGCTGGAATCTTTTTAGCTGCTCCACTTGCCGCTATTATGTCCACCATTAATGCTCAATTATTACAAGTATCATCTGTTATCATCAAAGATCTGTTTTTAAGCATCAAAACTAATATTAATTTCAGTGATAAGTTTCTTACTCGGATTTCGGTCACTATCACTTTTATTTTTGGTGGGTTACTTATTTGGGCAGCATGGACCCCGCCTGATATGATTATTTGGCTAAATTTACTCGCTTTTGGTGGACTTGAAGCTGTCTTTTTATGGCCGTTAGTACTTGGATTATATTGGAAAAAAGCTAATGCTACTGGTGCTCTTTGTTCAATGCTTACAGGAGCTATAAGTTATACATTATTGGCAAGTTATAATATTAAATTATTATCACTACACCCAATAGTCCCCTCTTTAACTATTGGATTTATTATTTTTATTATAGCCAATATGTTTGACAATAAAAGGAAGAATTATGCCTTGGATTCAACTCAAAATTAATACAACCAACGATCTTGCTGAACAAATTAGCGAACAATTAGAGGAGTCTGGTGCTGTATCAGTCACTTTTCAAGATACCTTTGACACGCCTGTCTTTGAACCATTACCCGGCGAAACTAAACTTTGGGGTAATACCGATGTGATTGGGCTTTATGATGCTCAAACAGATATCGATGAATTAAGAGCAATATTAAATCTTGAACAATATTCTTATAAAATTGAACAATTAGAAGATAAAGACTGGGAACGTGAATGGATGGACAACTTTCATCCTATGAAATTTGGTGAGCGACTTTGGATTTGTCCTAGTTGGCGTGACGTGCCCGACACTAATGCTGTTAATGTTATGTTAGACCCTGGATTAGCATTTGGCACAGGTACTCACCCAACCACGGCATTATGCTTAACTTGGCTTGATAGTTTAGACCTTAAAGATAAATTAGTTATCGATTATGGTTGTGGTTCTGGTATTTTGGCGATTGCTGCGTTAAAATTAGGAGCAAAACAAGTAATAGGTATTGATATCGATCCTCAAGCCATTCAAGCTAGCCGTGACAATGCACAGCGTAATGATGTCAGTGAAAGACTAGAGCTTTATTTATCAAAAGAGATCCCAGACAATTTGCAAGCAGATATAGTTGTTGCCAATATTTTAGCTGGACCATTAAAAGAGCTTGAACCACATATAAGTAAATTAGTAAAACCTGAAGGTAAACTAGGTTTATCTGGTATTTTAACTACCCAATCATCAAGTGTTTGCATGGCTTACCAACCCAATTTTAAATTAGATCCAGTGGTTGAACTTGACGAGTGGTGTTGTATCACTGGTAAAAAAAAATAAAAAAAATTAACGCTACCCCCTTTTAAGTTTGAAAAAAAATGCGTAATATAGCCGACTTTAATTTACTTAGCATTGGTGAACTAAAATTAAAGAATAATTTAATTGCTGCACCAATGGCTGGAATAAGTGATAAACCATTTCGTAATCTATGTCATCGATTTGGTGCTGGTATGACTGTTTCAGAAATGTTTTTAGCAAATTCTGATGTTTGGCATACCGATAAATCAGCTATGCGAATGATAGCGAGTGATGATGTTGGTATTCGTGCAGTACAAATTGTCGGTTCTGATCCCGACGAAATGGCTAAAGCTGCTGAATTTAATGTCAAACACGGTGCTCAGTTGATTGACATTAATATGGGATGTCCGGCTAAAAAGGTCAATAGAAAATTGGCTGGCTCTGCTTTAATGCAGTATCCGGAACTTATTAAAAAAATTTTGCAGAAAGTTGTCGGTGCAGTTGATGTTCCGGTAACATTAAAAACGCGGACTGGATGGAATAAAGAAAATAGAAATTGCATAGAAATCGCACAAATTGCACAGGATTGTGGTATAAAGGCAATTACTATTCACGGAAGAACACGTGCTTGCTTATTCAACGGTGTCGCTGAATATGACTCTATTAGAGCAGTTAAAGAAAATGTTACAATTCCTGTAATTGCTAATGGAGATATTTGTACACCTGAACAGGCAAAAGATGTTTTTCAATATACGCAGGCTGATGCTATAATGATCGGGCGAGCGGCACAAGGGCGACCTTGGATATTTGAAGAAATTGCATTCTATTTAACACATGGACAGTTACAGAAAAACAAAAGTATTGATGAAGTAGAACAAGTTGTACTATCACATCTTGATGATCTTTATCAATTCTATGGAGAATACAAAGGATTAAGGATTGCCAGAAAG
This sequence comes from Gilliamella sp., assembly GCF_024104075.1. Lineage (NCBI taxonomy): Bacteria > Pseudomonadati > Pseudomonadota > Gammaproteobacteria > Orbales > Orbaceae > Gilliamella > Gilliamella sp. The sequence goes on from NZ_JAGGHR010000008.1 coordinate 29,012, forward strand.
CATGTAAATTGGTACACCAAGAATTATGCTGACAGCGATCAATTCAGGCGCTTATTTAGTGTACTTAGCAATACAAGTGAGCAAGTAAACACTCTAAAAGCATTTTTTAGTAAAATTAGAAACAACCCAAAGAGTTAAGAATACTATGTCAGAACAACGCGTTACAGCTGCAGCACTTAAATTTACAACTGTAAATTCTCAAGACCAAATAACACAAAAACCATTGCGTGATTCAGTGAAGCAAGCTTTAAAAAACTATTTATCACAATTAAATGGTGAAGATCCTACAGACCTTTATGAATTAGTGTTAGCTGAAGTTGAACATCCATTCCTTGATATGGTTATGCAATATACACGCGGCAATCAAACTCGAGCAGCAAATATGCTTGGAATCAACCGCGGTACACTTCGCAAAAAATTAAAACAATATGGAATGAGTTAATCTTCTATTATTTAACATTTTATAATATAAAAAGTACCTTAATATAAGGTGCTTTTTTTCTATTTTAGAACACAATGAGAAAATTCATTGAATTATCCTCTTTCATAAAATATATAAATAAACTGGGTTTCTATACCTCATAAGAATAGTTTTAATCTGACATTTGCGTTATTTTATAACGTAACTAGGAGTGTCATAATTGAATCAAACAGAAAAATCATTAAACCTAAATTATGGCTTTTAGAATTAACCAGCAACTTAGTACGCACAATAAGCCTGTAAAGTCATAGGATATAATCGAGATAATTATTATCGCTTTAAAAAATGAGCAATGAGAAGGGACTTGCTCTTCAAGAAATCAGTTGTAGTAGCTCAGATTTAATTTAAGCTAGTACATTTAAAAATGCATCTTTTAAGATTAGTGATCATGAAAATTCAATAATATATCTTCCACATTTTTTTCGACTTATACAAATAATATTTAATAGCTATATTGAAACACATCCCAAAGCTAAAGATTCAATCGAATTTTACATGAATAAATTAAGAGAACGTTATTCAAGTAAATAGTGAAATCCCCCATATACCCTATGAGAATATTGTTTTATTTAAAGCAAAATAATTGGCGTTTTGAGAAAAACGTAACCGCAAAATCAAGCGAGGCGCAGATGATAAAATAAACAACTATAACAAATAGAAAGATTTCTGTTGGATAAATCATACTACGATTATTAATTTGGGTTGCAATAAAAGTAAATTCTGCTACTCCAACAATATAAGCCAGTGAAGTATCTTTAATCAGTGATACCCATTGATTTACAAAAGACGGCAACATCATTTTAAGGGCTTGTGGTAATATGATAAATATAATAACTTGCTTTTTAGTTAAGCCTAATGAAAACGCCGCTTGCCATTGTTCTTTAGCCACAGCAATCATACCTGCATGAACTGAATGTCCAATGTATGCAGCTCCTATCAAGGATAATGCAAATATTACCGTTGCAATTGCTGGCACATCTACACCAAGTAACACAGGTAGAAGAAAGTAAGTCCAGAAAATAAGCATAATGACAGGAATAGCTCTTAAAAAACCAAGTATACCAACTAAAAAATAACGCATAACTCCTTTTAAAACAGTCAACCCGACTCCAGCAAGAATACCCAAAAAACTTGAAAATATAATTGCGGCAAAACTCATTAACAGCGTTAAAAAAATTCCTCCAGGAAAATTTCCCCACATCATATAACTGAAATTGTGGTAAATAACCTCTAAACCTTTAAGCTCCATAAAAGATTACACCTTACCTATTTGCAATCGTTTTGCTTGATAAATATTACCCAAAGTTCCAACAATCACTATCGCCAAAATATATAATAAAGTTGCAATAGCAAAATCTTGAAAGGTTTTTAATGATTCGGTTTCAACTTGACGCGATACATAAGAAAGTTCTAACACACCAATGGCCATTGTTAACGACGAATTTTTTATAATATTCATGTACTGACCAATTAAAGGCGGAAATGCAATACGAAAACTTTGTGGCAAAATAATAAATCGCATACTTTGCCACCAAGTTAAACCTAATGCCAATGAAGCCTGTTCTTGCCCTCGACTTACACCAGCTATACCCGCTCTAAACTCTTCGGCAATAAAAGCACTGGAATAACAAGTTAAACCAACTAAACCGATTATAAATTCAAATGATGGCATTTTCAGTGAAAAAAACAGCAACTGGATTTGCGGTTCGTCAAATAACCATAATTTAAATTCTATTGGTAATAAATTACCCACACCAAAATACCAAAAAAAGAGTTGAGGCAATAACGGAGAATAACGAAAAATTGCGTTATACCCCATTACTATAACTTGAATGAATTTAATTCGACTTTGTTGAGCAATAACCAGCAAAAAACCTAGTGATGTTGAAAATATAATGGTTAGCAATGAGATAGCTAACGTAACTAAAAAACCATCCCATAACCACCACAAATAACGAGGCTCAAGTAGTTGCTCATACATAACTACTGACCTTTACCAATTTTAAAATCACCACGAGGCATCGCTGATGCAGTTTCAGGTCCAAACCAACGATTATAAATCGTTAATGCTTCACCATCTTTTTCTAGTGTTAACAAAATTTGATTCACTTTTTCTTTCAAACGATCTTCCCCTTTTGGTATACCAACAGCTTGATATTCTTGAGTAATACTAAATGGTGAAATTTCAAATACAGCTCGTTGTTCTTCTGGTAAATTCGCTAATAGGCCGATTAATTTTGCATCATCTTGAGTAATTGCCTGCACAACACCATTACGTAACGCTGCAAACGCAAATGGTGTATCATCATAAGAAATTACTTTAGCTGTTGGGTATTTTTCTCGCAATGTAATTTCCATAACTGTACCTTTATCGGCACCAATACGAAGATTTTTCAAATTATCTGCTGATTTCAATACTCCTTTTTTTGCTACAAATTTCTGACCAGTCGCAAAATAAGGAAGACTAAAATCAACAGTTTTTGCTCTTTCATCAGTAACGGTAAAATTAGCTACAATTAAATCGGCTTTTTGGGATGTTAATAACGGAATTCGATTGGCCGGATTAGTCGGAACTAGCTCAACATTAACCTTTAATGCTTTTGCTATCTCGTTGGCATAATCAACGTCAAGACCAACAATTTTATTTGTCTTTTCGTCAATATAACCAAATGGCGGATTACTATCAAATACCGCTATTTTTATTTCTCCTCGTTTCTCAATATCATCAAGGCGATCTGCATAAGCAGAATTTGCACCTAACAAACTACTTACTAATGCAACAACAGCTAGTGATTTAGTCAACAATTTCATTCTGATTCTCCCTCAATCAAGGTTATGTTATGTACCGTTAAAGTCTAGCAACAAAGAATCGAATAAATAAATAACAAATACTCACATGGTTATAACTTAAAGTTATATGTAGTAGCTTTCGATTAATGACATTAAAAAAACTAATACAAGCTAAAACAGCTTATATCACTATTTTGATTTATTTAATAATATTGATTTACCCTACTATCTCGCTATCAACAAAAAAATAAGCAATTTCTTTTTCAGCCGTGGCTAGAGAATCTGAGCCATGTACGGCATTTTCAGTCATACTGTCAGCAAAATCAGCTCGTAAAGTGCCTGTGGCTGCTTTAGATAAATCAGTTGGTCCCATCAATTCTCGATAACGCTTAATAGCATTATCGCCTTCGAGAATCTGAACAACTATCGGCCCAGATATCATAAATTTAACCAACTTATCAAAAAATGATTTACCTTGGTGCTCAGCATAAAATCCTTCTGCCTGTTCTTTTGTTAATCTAAGCATTTTTAAGGCAATAATGTTAAGTTTTGCTTGGCTAATACGGGTTTCAATTTCACCAATCAATTGTTTTTTAACGGCATTAGGTTTGATGATAGATAAGGTTCTTTCAATAGCCATAGGTTTGCTCCTTATTGGTTTAATCAAGGGTAAATGTCATTCGTGAAATTTGTCCACTTTGATCTAATAAAAATAGATGATGTAAACCTTTATGAGTAACTGTCAAAGCTACCTTTTGATCGCCATACGTTTTCTCAATAAGTTGACCATCTAAAAACCACCATTTGTCACCAACACCACCTTGTGGAGTTAGATCGATAGTGACATCTTGCTGCCCAGGTAATCGTTTTACCAATTGCTTATCTTGCAGCCCAATAATATTGAGTGGCAAAAAGATATCTTTACCAAACACTGGGCAATGATTATCAACTTCAGGAATTAGCGATTGTCGACGTTCTTTGGGTAGTAGCCAATTTTCTAAAGCTATTGGCCAAAGTGCAACCTGTTTTTTATGTGCATTGCTACAGTCTGCTGACACACGTTTGCCGGCATCATTTACCCAAATAGTCACCCACCCTGAACGATAAATATTATTATTAAGTGCCGTTAGCGTATCAAGTGTTGGAGGTATCATATTATTTAATACCCATGCATTTTTTTGACGGTGGCAGTTTTCATCAGTTGCAGGTAACTTTTGTCCTGATGGCCAACAAATTTTTTCTAAGGTTACTGTTGTCGGTTTAGTTACTAAGGGAAGTGGGCGATTTATTCGTCGCTCTTTATTTAATAATAACGTGTTAACTTGCTGTAGTATCGGCACCGCTGTAATACTGCCATATTGACCAACAACGGGCGTTCCATCAGGACGACCGACCCAAATGCCAATCAAATAGCGAGGATTGACCCCAATCGCCCATGCATCACGATATCCATAGCTAGTGCCTGTTTTATAGGCAAGCTGATAATTATTAACTAGCATCTGTCTTGTGATCCATGCACTTCCATCGCTAATAAATGGCTTGCTTAGTAAGGGATCTGCTTGCGTAAATCGTAAAGGACTTACTTGCCCATGACGAGCAAAGGCACTATATGCGCTAACTAAATTATCCATTCTTAACGACGCACCACCCAAAATATACGATATATTAGGATCATTACCTTTAGATTGAAGCGGTAAGCCAATACTAAACAGCTTGCCAGCAAATCGTTTTGGTCCATAAAGCTCAATTAACTCAACAGCAGGTAAGTTTAATGAGTTTTTTAATGCCTCTGAGGCACTGATTGGTCCATAAAAATCTTCATCAAAATTCGTAGGTCGATAATCAGAACTGATTCTAGGTGTATCTTGCAATAACGATTCAGAATGAATCATGCCGTCATCAATCGCTAAAGCATACATAAAAGGCTTTAATGTCGATCCAGGAGATCGAAGCGAACTTATCATATCAACCTGACCGAATCGCTCTTTATCGTTAAAATCAACCGACCCAACATAGCCTTTTACGGACATATCCGTATGATCGACAACTAAAATAGCTAGTGAGTTTTTGGGAGGTAACTGATTTTTACGATTAGCAGCAATATCTTCAAGGCTGTATTGAAGGGAGAGATCGATATTTGATCGAATAATATCAACATCAGGATATTGTTGACTTAACCTTCGAGCTAATAAAGGAGCTAATTGTGGCTTTTTACGTGGGTAAACCCATACTTCTTCTTTTCTAACTTGCTCTATAATATCAGGTGACCATACCTGATATTGAGCCAATCTTGCTAGAACTTTGTCGCGTGCTTGTTTGGCTCGTTCGGGGTACCTATCAGGACGCAAACGACTGGGTGCTTGTGGCAATACGGCCAATAAAACCGCCTCACTACGTGTTAACGCTTTGGGCTCTTTACCAAAATATGACCAACTAGCAGCCCCTAAGCCTTCGATTGTCCCGCCAAATGGGGCTCGATTAATATATAAAGTTAAAATTTCATCTTTTGTAAAATGTAATTCAAGTTGTAGTGTTCGAAATATTTGTTGTAACTTTCCTGCCATGGAGCGATCGTGTGGATAAAGCAATCTTGCAACCTGCATCGAAATAGTACTACCACCTGAAATAATTCTTTTATTGGTGATATTTTGCCAAGCTGCTCTCAATAAAGAGGCAGGATTAATACCAAAATGATCATAAAAATGGCGGTCTTCATAATTTAATAACACATCAAGGTAATCATTGGGGACTTCATCTAATTTGATAGGATATCGCCAAATACCATTTTCATCAGCAAATCGCCACAGAGGCGTACCATCTTGCGCAAGAATTGTTTGTGTTGTTTTATTTTTTGTTATTGATAAAGGATAAAAGTAATCGGCAACAAAAAAGCTACCTAATAACAAAAGGATAGAAAAAAATAAGAAAGCCAGAATTTTAAGTAGGCGCTTTTTCATTTTGTCAAAAAGTTTCAGGTAACACTATGTTTCAGTATAATATGTTTCAGTATAAATAGATGCCGCTAACAATTGTTAGCGGATAATCAATTTGTTTACATTTTAAAAATCAAATTTAATTGATACATACTCGTTATTGTTGTTTAGATTCATTGGGCTCGACATTGCGCTCAACAATAGACATTAAGTCAATTGATTGACCAATTGCAAACCGATCGGGCCGATACATAGATTCAACATAAGGGTATGGAATCATATAATTACCTGCCGTCACTGCTCTAGCCAAATAAGCAACCTGCGATCGATAAGTACCATCGCTCAAATAGTGATTAATATCAACTGCTGCAACATATCTATCATCACGGAATTCTTGATATTTAATATCATTGCTATCTTCATCTTTCAACAAATTGGCAAGTTCTGGTATTGCCTGTAAACTTACACTACTATTTGTGAGATTTTGATTTTCTAACTCAAGTCCAGCAGGTAAAAAATCAACAATTAACGCATCGTGAACGACCTCTTTATGTGCTCTAACATCCAATAATACCACCACTAAATCACCCACTTTCAAGTGATCAGGTTGAATTTTGTTACCTTTCAAATCGTAATAGGAACGATTGATAGTTAAAACATTTTCATCACTCGTTGGTGCAGGCGCTTTCTTGCCATAACCTGAAACGGTGAATTTAATATAAAGTGGTTGTGCATTTTCTGGATTAGAAATCGTTAATCTATTGGCTAAATTAGCAAAATCAAAAGAGCGTGATAAAGTCGAATCAACCTCATTTGACTGCTCGTTGAGCACAACATTAAATTTATGTGAAGATTTATGTTGTTCTAATGACCAGCCAGCCACAAATAATGCGTTAAGTTCCTGAGTTGAAAAATAACGAGTATCATTAAGCAAATCAGATAACTGAATTAAATAATCAGCTTGCTTATCAACACTTAAATTATTTTCTACCAATAAAGATAAAACTAATGCATTATCACGAATAGCACTACCATATTCGCCTAACCAAGAATAGCGATTATCATAACTTGTAGTAAATACTCGAGGCATCAAATTATTATAAATATTGTCAAAACCAGCCAGCTTAGCAGAAAGCGCTAACTGAGCAACTGGTAATGGTGACAATACTTTAAAATCACTTTCAGTGATCTGTTGATACATCCGATTAATTTCATTACGCATAGGCACAGTGATTTTATTTTGCCTTGCCAACACAGCTAAAGCATAAGCTTTAGTTGCAAATTGCGTATAATAGCTTACTTGTGAGTTTTCATAGTAGCTTTGTAAACTATTAAATGCATTGGCATCATAAGTATATTGGCTGATACGGGTAATTGCTGCATCAAGCGCTTTATTATTGACATTATAACCACGCTCACTTGCTTGGATTAAAAAATCAGTCGCATACACCGTTAACCAATATTCCTCGGCACTGTCTTTGCTCCATAAACCAAAACTACCATTATTACGTTGCATTGATAAAATTCGTGAAATACCTAATTGCACTTTCTCACGTCGCTCTTTATCCGATTCGGTTTTAATTCCCAAAGCTGCAAGCTGGTCTTGGTTTGCATACAATGATGGCATTAAACCACTAATGGTCTGTTCTAAACAACCATATGGATAAGCAAATAGCGATTTAATATATTGAGCAATATTTAACGGCGGTTGATTAGATACAATTAATTTACCATCAACCGTGTTTTCAATCATCTCAGCTATACTATCTTCAGGTAAAACCCAACTTTCACCACCATTGATTGCTGCTGCATAATATTTATTGGTAACGGCATAAGCTGGTCTAACACCGACCATCCACGATCGCTTGATCTGATAATTTGAGCCATCCTCCAATAAAATTCCTGTGACATTAATTGTCACCGTACCTTGTCCATAACCATAATCAGCAACAACTGGCACTTGAATAATCTGTCTTTGCTTGCTATCAAGTGTAACTTTCGTAGACTCAACTGCATTTTGATGAATCAAACCATCCGTCAAAACATTGACCTGCATTGTTTGTGTTTTTTCGGTTAGATTATTTAGATCTAGTGCCAAGGTAGCCTGATCACCACCCGATAAAAAGCGAGGTGTAGATAGCTCAGCAACGACTGGTGATGCAACTATCATGGCTTTTTCCGCTTTACCATAACGGCTATCATCCCATGCTTGAGCCATTATGCGTAATTCGCCATTAAAATTAGGCAAAGCAAGGTCAACAAAACCTTCACCGTCATCATTAAGATCAATAGTTTGCAATTGTTGAGCCACAATTTTAACTTCGTTTAATGGTTTTTTACCACCTGGGCCAGATTCACCAAGCATAGCATCACCACCAAAGCTCACATTCAAATTGCGTCCTTTACCTTCAATTAATTTGCCATACACATCATAAAGATCAACTTCATAACGTTTACGACCCAAAAATGCGCTATAAGGATCAGGTGTCGCAAAATTAGTAATGTTCAAAACACCTGAATCAACAGCCGAAACCAATACTGAAACCTTATGATCCTTTTGGATTGCACTTTTATCTATTTTGACCTTTATTGGAATAGTTTTTTCAGGCTCTGTCTTCGTAGGTGCTTCAATGCTCAAGTTTAATTGACGATTTGAAGTGTCAATTGGTAAATAAAGTAACCCAATTGCTCGTTTAATTGTCTGAACTGCAGCGTCAGTTGATGGGCGAATAATCATCGCACTAATATAAATATCATGGCGTCCCCAATCTTGGATTGGAATTTCAACATCAAGACCGTTTTCACCAACAGTGATATCTTTTTTCCATAATATACCATCATTGGTTTCAAGTGAAATATAACCCGAGCCTGCTACTGGAGCTTGTACATGTATTTTAGCAGTATCACCAACCGAATAGGCGGTTTTATCCAGGCTTAATTTAACCTGATCTGGACGAACAGCATTGGTGCCATTGGTATTATCTTCCCAATTATAACCACTTCTAAAACGTAAACTACTGATAATATTATTTTTAGTATCAACAACTTCAATACGATAAAAGCCATAATCATCCGTTTGGTAACTCACTTTAGCTGTACCATTAGCAGCGATAGACAGCGGTTGCTCTTGCACAACGAACTCACTTGAATTGTATGCTTGATACCACCCAGTATGTTCAGACCAAGTCCAATAATAATTATGACGTTCACGAATAATTCTTGCCTTTAAATGACTAGCAGCCAGCTTTTGCCCATCAGTGTTAACATAAGCCACTTCAAATTCAGCATTAGCACCTTTATCAACTGTCGGACTAGTTTCATATTTATCTAATGACCAATCATAATAAGGTGATTGAGAAAATAGTGCACGCACAGCAGGCATTTGCTGATTTGGCCAAATAATTTGGCTGGCATAACGAGTAACAGGACGTCCTCCTGAATCAAGTAAACTGGCTTGCAAAATAAATTTGATAGGAAAACCCAATTTACCCCAATCGCTAGTATCAATTCCTACTTGTGCATTGCCATTTTTATCTAAAGTCGTCTCAATATTATAAAGTTGTCTACCTATACTATTGTCAGTCACATTACCAATTTTATAATCAGCAAGTTCAGGTATTGAATCAATTTTTTTAAGATAAATATTACCTTCTAAATTATTTCCTGCTGCTGGAGCACCATAAAGATACCAACCTTTAACATCAAAATTGACACGTTTATCAAGCGTAATAGGCTTATTGGATGCGGTCGTAATTTCCATTGCCATACGCTCTGGTAAAAATTCTTCCACACGGAACCACACATAACGGTAATTATCGTCGCCTAAATTAAAACGAAATGCCCATTTACCCGTTGCTGCATTAGCTGGAATAACATATTGCCATTGATATAAACCGTTAGATTTTGCTTTAGCATCGACAGTAAAATTCTCAACAACTTGATTATCGGGTGACATAACATCAACCACAATTGGTTGCAAAGGCAATGGCTTACCATCAGCATTACGCAAAAGTGCATTAAAATAGACCGTCTCTTGTGGGCGATACAAATCACGAGGCCCAAAAGCAAATAGTTGTTTTTGATAAAAAGTAGACCCCGTTAAATTATATTCACTTAAATTTAATGCACTACGATCCAAATTCACCAAAGAAATTTGATTACCATCACTTGCCGTAAGTAGTGCATAATCCATATCTTTTGGCAAAGTGACTTCAGCATAACCTGTAGCATCAGTTTTAGCCGAAATAGTGGTACAGTTTTTATTACTATCTCGAATACTTTTGTTACATAAAATCGATATATTTACATCAGCAAATGGTTTTCCATTGTCAAGTCCATGGGTAATAACAGATAATTTACCATTGTTATAAGCATGAACCGCAACACCTATATTACTGATCGAAAATAGCGATGCAGGATTTGTATAATCGTAACTTCCTGCTTGATTCATAACAGCTAAATAAATCCCTTCTTGCTGAAGTTGCGGAATGGATGATAAGTTAAGTAATACGGTTTCTTGCGAATTACGCTTAGGATTAAGATCAAACCGAGACGTATAAACTAAATCAGCAAATTTATTAATATTCTTTGAATTCCAAGCTGACACTTGGTTAATAAAACCATAATCAGCGATAAAATCAGATAACTGTTCAGGTTTAATTTTAAAGAAATTAACATCAATTTTATTAACATTAAGCGTAGTAACAGGTAAACCTGTCATTGATTTGCTTGGCAACAAAAAACCATTACTAGCAAATCCCACCATCGGCAGGCGATCTTGAGTTTTAATTTCTGCTTGGTAGACTTCTTTTAAGCTGTTGCCATTAATTGCAGCTAACATCTTATCAATGGTGAGATCTAATTGACGATTTGGTTCAAGATAGCGATGTCTTAATTCTAATCCGTTATCCGACAACTCCCAAGCTCCGTCAACATTACCCGTTTGGCGATCAACTAAACGAAGTAAATTAGAAAAATTGAGTTTAGGATTTAAAGGAACCGAAAAGGTAATAACTAAAGTACTTGAACCATCAATAATGACCTCTGAACTATCAATAACAGTTAATTCTTTACCGTGATATTTTTCAACTAATTCTGGTGTGGGGTTAAAGGCTAGTTTTGACGATTCATCTTGTACGATATCGTTGTCATCACTAGGATTGCTAATATCAGCGGTTGTATTATTATCAATAACTTTTGTTTCTGATTGCGTTTCTGCCTGTTCAGCGCGTGTGTTTTGTTCAGCGTCTTTATTATCACAACCAGCTAATGCTAACAGCAGGCTAAATACAACTAAATGCTTTACTAACCCCATTTTCCACCCCATAAACAATAATTCTTATTACTAATTATTTTTATCTAAATTTTAACCACATATTATGTACTACCTTTGACCTTTTAGCAAAGGGTGTTTAGTAAGAATAGTTATAGTGGATTGGCTGAAAAATGTAGCCGACTTAAAGTTACTCGTCTTAGCCATAATATTCGCCTTTTTAAACTATCTTCGCCTTGTAAAATATTTAAATTTGTACCAATTTCTATCTACCTAATAAAACCAAATTCATCAATCCCTAATTAGCCTACTTGGATCGGCTACACTAATTCATACAACTTTTTTAAGGAGTAAGGTAAACTTATCACAACTAAAACGGGGACAAATATGAATAAGATTAAACGCAAAAGACGAACATTCACAGATGATTTAAAACACCAAGGGTCAGTCTTTATCAACATGGTAAAACACATAGTGAAATCGTTACAGAATATGATTTGACTCCATCAACACGAGATCGTTGGATAACGCAAGCAAACAAAAGTGGCTCATTTAAAACAAAAGATAATCGCACTCCACAAAAACAATAGTTAATCGTTTTGCGCAAAGAGCTTAAACAATTCCATATGGAAAACGATATTCTAAAGCAAGCAACACTGATAATAGAACGAAACTTGCTACCCTAAAAGCAAATCGATATCATTATAGCATAACAAAACTATGTCAATTTTTGGAATGGCACAACCATTTAGCCAACCTAAATATCTACCTTATTTAAATATATGATGCAATTGATGTTTAGCTACTTTTCTATTTATCTTTTATTTTTATCATAAAAGTTTTATAGTTTTTGTTACACTATTTTAGGAAATCGTTACATGATTATTTAAAAAGTATAAATATAAATCAAGCCCAACCTTGCGGTTAGGGCTTTGTTTTTTTATTATGATTATTCTTATTTAATACTATATGCCAACTTACAGATTAAAAGGTTAAGGGGTAACACATATCCCTGGATATTTGTCGTCAACATATCCTCTTTCCTTAACAGACACTACGCCGTTCTCCGCTATAATTTCAAAAGTATAATCATTATTTTTACTGAAACCCACAAAGTGAGAGTTATTGCTAAACTTAGACATCGGGTAATTACCATAACTTCCCCACTCTGTTAAAAAACCAGCACCTATTTGACGTTGGTAATAATTTCCATTTGAGAAAGGCATCGCACCATCTACCCCATCTATACACGGAAAATGAAAATAAGCGTTATTATCTATAATACCACATTTTGCATTGGTCAGATCCTCTATTTTTACCGCACGATAATCTCCTAAACGACTACACCACGTATCGATAGGCGGCATCTCTTCAACATACCCTGATTCGGTTCTACCTACAAACCATTTTTTCAATACAAACCCGTATTTTACTTTATTACCATGGTTATCTTCGCCCACTAATTCGAATGTTTGTGGTAAGTTTGGTTTGTATATTCGATCAGGAAAACTAATCATACCTAAATATTCCACTGTTGGGCCAGTTAAAGTAACTCGTGTTCCCCCTTTACGGTCAAACTGGTTACTAGCGCGATCATCTGGTGGCACTACTTCTATTGTCGCCGTTATTCCTTCTTTTGTAATCGAAGACCAAGTTAGCTCTTTTTCGTCTATTCCTCCAATATCTAAATAAAAATACACATTATCACCGCCCGTCGTTGGAAAATTACGAGCGTATGATTCAGGGGTAGCAGTTTGGGTAAGAAAGCCTCTATCTGGATCCCATATATTTGCTGGGCCGTGATAGCGTTCATCATCTGCATAATCTAAACCACCATAACGTAGCCCCGGCCTGGCATAGCAAACAGCTGGTGAGTCTTTTGGGTTAATGTAATACGATGTGGTGGCAGCACTAACCATAATATGGTCAGGTGTGCCATATTTTGTTTTTAATGTGCTATCAGTATTACTTAATACTACTTTATAAGGTGCATGACATATCGTTAATACTTCACTACGATTAACAGCTCGATTATTTTTATCAGTAATTTTTACTGATATTTCGCCAGTTGCTGAAACTTGACCATCACCATCATCATCACCCCAATAGTTATATGGTTCTGTAACAAGTGTGTTTAACGGTATATTTAGCTCGCTAGAATTTTTTGATAGTGGAACAAACATACTAATATCAGTAAAACGTTCCCCACTCTTAGGTAACACAATTGGATTTGCAGTGGTTGAATCATTAGTTGAAGGTGTAATTATTGTACCGTTAGATAACCGAATCCCTAATAACCCATCAGACGAAGTTATCTTAGTTTGCCCACCATCGACCGTAAAATATGGTGCAGATCCTTGAATAGCATAGGCAGAATAAGATGTTAATGCTTGTGAACCAAAAGAGTACAATAGTAATGAAGCTAAAAATATAACGTTTGATACTAAATTTCGCATTAAATCAGGCAATAATTTTTTAGGCAATGTCGAGAATATAAATGAGATGAACGTAAAAATACGGGTAGCACGATAACACTGTAAAGCTAAGATATCGATTTGCTGAGATTTAAAATAGTTTGACATAATATCCCTCTGTCAGATATTTTTTATTTTACTCTAATTTCAATTACTAACACTCAATCTTTTGAGGTTTTTCAATTATTAAAGTATAGCTATTAAAAAAAAATTTGACTACTTTTATGAAATTTTTTTGTAAAGATTTGTAAACATTTGTAAACGTTTTTTACAATTAAGCTTTTGGGTTAATTTTAATTGCTTTAAACTTTGATAATTTCAGGAAAACGCCGAGTTGTTTACACTTCATGGTTAAAATAATCCTCTAAAAATCATAAGGCATTTTCCCTGAAATCGCTCTATGTGCTTTAACGGTATTATAAAAATTAATAAAGCGTTTAAATTTTTGTTTTCTATCTTTTAAATCGATAAATATTTGCTGATTATGTCATATCTCAATTCAAAGTTTTTATCACTCTTTCCGCTTTGCCATTCGTTTGTAGTCACAGGTAAATAAATAAAATTAGTTTATGATTAAAGATTATTTCAATTTCAGTAATTATTGATCCGTAATAATTTGCATACCATGTTGTCGCCCCGTCTGCATAAGGGAAATAATTTGTTTAATTTTGCCTTCATTAATTAAATTACTGACAGCAGGAGTATTGATAAGCACTTCAAACAACGCTTTACGCCCATTTTTTGTTAATATTAGCTTTTGACTGATAATTGCTCTTAAATTATTTGATAATTGTGTGCGAATAAAGTTACGCGAATTTTCATCAAATACATCAATAATACGATTAATGCTTTGAATAGCAGAACATGTATGTAACGTAGCAAAAACTAAATGCCCTGTTTCAGCTACTGTTAATGCAGTTTGGATAGATTTTTTATTACGTAATTCCCCAAGTAATATTATGTCAGGATCTTGCCTTAAAAGGCTATCAAGTGCGTAGTCAAAATTTGTAAGCTCTCTTTGTTGAATTAATGAATGTTGATTATGATAAATAAACTCAATGGGGTCTTCTAAAGTAATAATGTGTTTGGATTGAGTTGAGTTAATATATTCAATTAATGATGCAAGCGTCGTTGATTTACCACTTCCTGTAGCACCTGTCACTAAAATAATACCACTTTCGTGCGTTATTAGCTTTTTAAAAACCTCGGGCGCACCTATTTCATCTAGATCTGGAATCTGTTTTTTAATCATTCGAAACACTGCCGAAATACCACGCTGTTGATAAAAAATATTGACTCTAAAGCGACCTATTTCAGGAGATTGATAGGCTAAATCAATTTGTTTATCTT
This sequence comes from Gilliamella sp., assembly GCF_024104075.1. Taxonomy (NCBI): domain Bacteria; kingdom Pseudomonadati; phylum Pseudomonadota; class Gammaproteobacteria; order Orbales; family Orbaceae; genus Gilliamella; species Gilliamella sp. The sequence continues at coordinate 44,312 of NZ_JAGGHR010000008.1, forward strand.
GCTGTAATTGTAATTTTTGTGATTCATTAAGTAACGCCAATAGTTCAGATTCTAAATCTAACGGCGATAACTTTTCGTTTGATACACACTGTAATTGTCCATTAATGCGAATGCGTGCAACTTCACCACTTGAAAGATGCAAATCGGATGCTTTTTGCGTTACACTAAGCGACAACATCGATTTTAACATTATATTTTACCTATTAGTTTATTAATTGGGAATTAACATGAATACAGTACGTGACAATTTACTTACTATAAAAAACACAATTCAAGAAATAGCAAAAAAATGCGAACGAGATCCCAATACAATCGAACTTATTGCGGTCAGTAAAACAAAGCCAGTAACCTTAATCAAACAAGCGATAGATGCAGGTCAACTATCTTTTGGTGAAAACTATGTTCAAGAAGGCGTTGAAAAAATCCAGTATTTTAAACAAACACTTCCCAATACTTTATTAACTTGGCATTTTATTGGTCCATTACAATCGAACAAAAGCAAATTAGTCGCCGAACACTTTGATTGGATGCATACCATTGATCGATTTAAAATTGCTCAACGTTTAAATGATCAGCGCCCAGCTAATATGGAAAACTTAAATGTACTTATTCAAGTTAATATTAGTAAAGAAGCCAGCAAGTCGGGGGTTTATCCTGAACAAGTTGCTGATTTAGCAAAACAAATTATAACACTACCCAATTTAAATTTACGTGGATTAATGGCGATCCCTGAAATTGAAAATGATTTTGACAAACAACTAAACGTCTTTAACAAAATGCACGAATTTTTGCGTTCTTTACAAACTGATTATCCATTTATGGATACATTATCCATGGGCATGAGTGGCGACATGCAAGCTGCTATTGTTGCTGGTAGCACTATGGTTCGAATAGGTACAGCGATCTTTGGAGCAAGGCAGTATTTGTGATATATTGCCCGAATAGTTTATTTTAAGGAGTCTTAAATGACATCGCTTTATTTTCTAGGTAATACCATCTTAACGGTATGTCTCTATGTTTTAATTTTGCGTTTATGGATGCAGCGTGTGCGTGTAAATTTCTATAACCCATTTACCCAATTTATCGTACGAATAACTCAACCTGTTATCGGTCCACTACGCAAAGTCATTCCTTCTATTAAACAAATAGATACCGCTACATGGGTTCTTTTATATTTTGTTGCCGTCATTAAAATTATTTTTATTTCCTACTATGGAATGATTAATGAATCAATTTGGACTAGTAAATACCTACTTTATGCTATTGCTGTCATAGCTCATGCATTTGGGCATTTATTATTCTGGTTATTACTATTTCGAGCAATTCTAAGTTGGGTTAGCCGTGGACAATCAAACGCGGATGAATTACTTGCTCAGTTAACTGAACCACTTATAGCACCAATTCGCCGTATTGTGCCACCGCTTGGAATGATTGATATCTCATTTATGATTTTTGTATTTATTTTAATGTTTTTAAATATGCTCGCTGTTGATGTATTTGGATATTTATGGATTGTGCTTTAAATTAAAATCAAAAGGGAGCTGTAGCTCCCTATTTTAAATAATATGGTCTTCCCAACAAATCACATCTTTTTCATAAACAATCCGATTTTTAACCGATATCTTCAGCTTATGCATAAGCTTTTTATTACCCGTAATAAGCGGATGCCAATGAGGCAATTGTCCTGTTTCAGAAAAATAACGATAGGTACAGGTTAAAGGTAACCATTCAATGGTAAGGAGGTTATCACGAGTCAACTTGATACAATCAGGTTCGTAATCAAAGCGATTATAATAGTGTTTACATTGACAAGTATTAGAATCAAGCAAATTACAAGCAACATTAGTATATAAGATCTCGTCTGTATCTTCGTCCATCAATTTATTTAAGCAACATTGACCACAACCATCACAGAGCTGTTCCCATTCTTCATCACTCATCTGAGCTAATGTCTTATATTCCCAAAATGGCTCAATCATACTTTGAAATCATCTTCTTTTAGCATTTGTAAGAAAAATCCATCAGTTTTAATCTTTTCTTCTATTTCAGTGGCGGTACCAACTACAAATTTTCGTTTACCGTCAAGTAATACTTTCATGACAAAAACAGGTGAACCAAAAATAGACATTACTTTTTCAGGAATCGTTGAAAAATCATTTTCATGTTCCATATATAGATAGCAGTTCTCTTTTTTGGTACTTCGGTAAATATAACACCACATCATAAAATAAAACCTTTACTCATTAATACTATTTATTAAGACAATTTTGTAAATAAACACCTGCACCAAACAAGCCTGGATCTTCATGTGTTATTACATAAACAGGAATTTTTTTGACTAAATAGGACATACGACCTTTATGTTCAAAAGCATCTCTAAATGGAGATGTTTTAAAAAATTCGATAAAGCGTGGCACAATACCCCCAGCAATATAAACGCCACCTTGTGTATTAAGTGTTAATGCCAAATTACCACCAAAACGCCCCATAAAAGTACAAAAATAGGTTAAAGTTTGCAAGCAAAGTGGACAACTTTTAGATAGCGCTTTCTCAACAATAATGTCGGGTGTAATCTCTATTACTGGTTGATTATTAATTTGTAACAACGCTTGATAAATATTAACAATACCATTGCCTGATAAAAACCGCTCGGTAGAAACACGCCCAAATTTTTTGCGAAGTTGCACTAAAATACGGTCTTCATCATCACTTATCATTGGAAGCTCTGTATGCCCCCCTTCTCCTGACAAACTAATCCAACGTCCATTTACTTTAATTAAATGTGACACTCCAAGTCCTGTACCTGCACCATAAATTGCAATTGGATAATCTAAATCAGGTTCATCACCACCAATCTGAACAAGATCTTGTTTAGATAATTTAGGAATTGAAGTTGATACTGCTGTAAAATCATTGATTACTTCTAGTTTTTCAAGATTAAGTTCCTTAACTAATTCAGATCGTGAAAACGACAAATCATTGTTTGTCATACTAATTATATCTTCGTCATTAATCGGACAGGCAATTGCAATACAAGCCATTTTAACGGTAACCGATTGGGCTTGTAAGTAATTCTTAATTAATTTTAGCAATACATCATCCTTTGCAATAAGAACTTTAGTTATTGCTGATAGCTCATTTGTAGCCAAATTATAAAGCGCAAATCGAGCATTAGTTCCACCGATATCGGTGACAAGTGCATATTGATTCATGTTACTTCCTTTATAATAAATTAATTCTTTCAGTTAAAATATTAAGTTTTACCCATCACTCGATGAAAGTATATTGCTGATATTAATAATTATTTATATTAAATTATCCTAAGCAGTTAGTACGATAAGAATTTCATCTAATATATTAAAAAACTATCGAATAAAAACTCAATTTAAATCAATAAATCTACAACCACTTTTTAAGTTTAAAATAAATATAAGGAGCAACACCTGCTAGCAACATTAATAGTAATGAAAAAGGATAACCATATTCCCATTTTAATTCTGGCATAAATTCAAAATTCATACCATAAGCTGAAGCAACTACCGTTGGGGGTAAAAACACAACAGATACAACCGAGAAAATTTTGATAATTCGGCTCTGTTCAATATTGATAAAACTAGTTGCAGCTTGCATTAAAAAGTTTACTTTTTGGAATAATGACTCATTATGTGGAACAAGCGATTCAATATCGCGAATAACTTCACGAGCTTGTTCTAGTTGATCTACTGGCATCTTTGCTCGGCGAACTAAATAATTAACTGCACGTTGGCTATCCATCAAACAAAGACGAACTTTCCACGCGGTATCTTCAAGTTCAGCCAACGAGGTAATAGCTTCATCGTAATGCTCTTGAGCTGAACGATCCATAATAATTAAACTTAATTCTTCGAGTTCACTGTAGATATTTTCAATTTGATCTGCTAACTGCTCAACTTTAACTTCAAATAAATCAAGTAATACTTCATAAGGATTTCCATCGTTCATTCCTTGGTAGCGCGATCGCATGCGATACAAACGAAATGCTGGTAAATCTCGCTCACGTAGTGTAAACAAACGACCATTATGCACTGTAAAAGCTACTGTTGAGTTGCCTGCACGATCTTCTGCATCTTCATAAAAAAAGAAAGAGTGGACGTGTAAACCTTCGTTATCTTCAAAAAAACGAGCTGACGCTTCAATATCGTCAAGTTCAATACTAGTTGCTAAGTTTTGTCCTAAATGTGTTAAAACAAAATCTCGATCAGCTTCTTCTGGCTCAATTAAATCAATCCAAGTTGCATTATTTATATCGCCTTCATTAATTTTTACTAATTGTTTGTTTTTTAATCCAAACGCATTAATCATAAGGCCTCCTATAGGAAAAATCTTTTAGAACATCACATTAACAAATGCTTGGCATTATACTCGCTATGGCAGCAAATTCCTATGTTTAAACCAATCTTTCTATATCTTTATAAAATGGGAGAAAAATTCCATTATTAAATTAAATTCGCTGATATTACTACAGTCTCATGTTACAATATGCAGCTTAAAATACTTATGTCATGTTTAGGAGTTAATAATGGCCAATAGAGGAATAAATAAAGTCATTTTAGTTGGTAATTTAGGTCAAGATCCCGAAGTTCGTTATATGTCTAATGGTAATGCAGTTGCTAATATTAGCATTGCAACATCAGAATCATGGAAAGATAAACAAACAAATGAATACCGTGAACGTACTGAATGGCATCGCGTTGTTATATTCGGTAAATTAGCTGAAATTGCTGGCGAATACTTAAAAAAAGGTTCCCAAATTTATATTGAAGGGCAATTACAAACTCGAAAATGGCAAGATCAGTCAGGACAAGATCGTTACACAACTGAAGTTGTAGTCAACCCAATTGGTGGTACTTTACAAATTTTAGCAACACGCAATGGTGGTGAAAACATGGGCGATGGTTCACAAAATTGGGGACAAAGTGCTAATAATTCTTCATCTGCACCAGTGGCTCCTTCTCGTCCTCTAACGCAAAATACACCAGCGCAACCAGCAGCAACACCAGAGCCACCAATGGATTTTGATGACGATATTCCATTTTAAGTATTAAAAGTTCAATTTGATTTAATGAAAGGAGTCGAATATTACTCCTTTCAAACCTTAATTTGATATTACATTTTATCTACTAATGCATAAAAATCATTCACGCTTGACATTATTTCTACTAATATTAGACCTATAATTATCAGTGTAGTGCCTACAATTTTTTCAAACATGGTAATAAAATCCGATACCGAATTACAACTACCTCCATATATCATTTTCTGTTTATTTCAATTATACTTAACTGCAAATTTTGTTGGATTTAAAATAAATCTATGTTGGAACTTATACAAACTGTCGGCTTTGGTTTAATTTTATTTATTCCTTTAACGAATCCTTTAACCACTGTGGTACTGTTATTAGGTCTATCGGGCGATATGACCAATGAAGAGCGGAATTACCAATCAAAATTGACCTGTATTTATGTGTTTATAATTATGGTTGTATCGTTTTATTGTGGGCAACTAGTGATGAGCACATTTGGCATATCGATTCCCGGATTACGTATTGCTGGTGGCATGATTGTTGGCGTTATTGGTTTTAGAATGTTATTTCCACAACAACCATCACACAAAACGCTTGAAGCAGATGCAAAAAAGAAAGAGATCTCAAATAATATTGCTTTTGTTCCTCTCGCTATGCCAAGTACAGCAGGACCCGGAACTATAGCAATGATAATAAGCATGTCATCAACAGTAAAAAGTGGTGGTTATGACGTTTCAACTTGGGTTGTTTATACTGCTTCGATTTTAGTGCCTTTATTGTTATGTATTATCCTTTGGTTTTGCATGCGCAGTGCAGGTAGCATAATGCGTTTTATGGGGAAAAGTGGCATTGAAGCCACTTCAAGAATTATGGGCTTTTTATTAGTTTGTGTTGGAACTCAATTCATAATTAATGGTATTAAAGAAATTATATTGAATTTTCCTAATATTTAATATTAAACACCGACTCAACAAAGCTAAAGAGTCGGTATATTTTTAATCATTTCTACCCGCATTAAATAATCATAAAGTGGAACTAACTGTTTAAAACCTTTAATTAGTTTATCGGGTAAATCGCTATTTAACACATCCTCAATATGATTACTTGTCACCATAACCGCAATATTTTTTCGGTTATACCAGGTTGCAACTTTTTCGTCCTGCTCTTTAATTAATGGGCGTTTATAACTTTCGCCAACAAGCTCAAATGGTTTTTTGACGCAACGTATCATTGCTAAAAATTTCTTAGTATCGTTAAGAATTTCGTCTCGAAAGATATCCATTGTTTGTTTTGATGAACAATAATAGCCTAGCCCATATTGATAACTGCTTGGGCTAATTTCAAAAAAGTAAGCAGGCGCTTCTTTCCAATCTTTATTTGGTCGTTTAAATGTCAACCATAGTCGGCTACGATAAAGTGATTTATCATTTGAAAAACGAGTATCTCGATGTATACGTGAAATCGTTTTACCAATAGCAGGACGAGTTTCAAACCACTCATCAATTTTGAGCATCTCTGGTGTTAATTGTTCAACCAAAAGCCTAAACGGTTTAACTAAATCGTTATCATAAATAGCACGATGCTCTTCAAACCACGGTTTGCTGTTTTTAATCCAAGCGTCTTGTAAAAAATTAAGTCCAGCTTGGCTAAAGCCAGTAAAGTTTGCCATTGCTTACTCCTTAAATAACGCTCTTACTTTTTCTAAATCTTCGAAAGTGTCGACACCAATTGCAGGAGGTTGTTTTGCCACAGCGACATGAATTTTTTCACCGTACCAAAGTACTCTTAATTGCTCTAACATTTCAATTTGTTCAAGCATTGATGGTGCCCATTTAATATATTGACGAATAAAGCCAGCACGGTAAGCATAAATACCAATATGGCGGAGATAAAAATCACCGATACTCGATGGTTTTAACTGTTCAGCTGATTTCACAAAACGATCGCGTTCCCAAGGAATGGTTGCACGAGAAAAATAAAGCGCATAACCATCTTTATCTGTCACAACTTTAACTGCACCAGTATTAAATGCTTCTTCAACAGAATCAATTGGCACTGCTAACGTTGCCATTCCTGTTTTATATTGCACTAAATTTTCAGCCACTTGATTAATAATGACTGGCGGTATTAAAGGTTCATCCCCTTGTACATTAACAATAACTTCATCATCAGTAAACTGATAAGTATTTATCACCTCTGCCAGTCTTTCTGTACCAGAATTATGCTTATCACTTGTCAGAATGACTTCACCACCATACTCCTTGACTACCTCATAAACTTGTTGATGATCTGTGGCAATAATCACTCGATTGGCTGATGATTTTTTTGCTTGCTCCATCACACGAACAATCATTGGTTTACCATGAATATCCGCTAGTGGCTTACCAGGTAAACGGCTCGAAGCATACCTAGCGGGAATAATAACCGAAAAGTTCATAATTAAGACCTTATTATTTATTCTTGAATACATTCAGATTGGTTAAGTGGTTTAGCTTCACATTCTAACAACACCGGAATATTATCTTTAACTGTATAAACTAAATTATCTGTATGACAAATTAACTGCTGATTAGTAGCATTATATTGCAATTGACCATGGCATTTAGGACAAGCAAGTGCGTTTAATAGGATATCTTTCATTTTTTCTTCTCTTTGGATTTTGTCTCAGCTAGTAATAAACAGATTTGATCAATAACTTGCACAGGTATTACCGCATCGATGGGCAGATACCACCAATTTTGTTGAGCAAATTGTCTACATTTAACTGCATCTTTTTCAGTCATTAAAAGTGTTTGTTTATTACGTGCAACATTGTTTAACAACGGTAAAGTAAATTTTTGATGATCGGCAAAAGAAACGGTTTCAACCACATCCGCTTGCAATTTACTTAACATATCAAAAAAACGTTTTGGATTACTAATACCAGCAATAGCACATATATTTGACAACGAAGATAACGCTCTTTTTTCTTGAGTAAGTAAATTCACTGCATACAGGGGCATTAATTGCATAGTAAAGGTTTTATTAGGATACTGCTGCGCTAAATTATTTACACTATCACCATTGATGACAATAAGATCAACCGATTTTAACCGACTTTCACGCTCTCGCATTGGCCCTGCCGGCATCCACCATCCATTACCAAATAGGCGCTTTCCATCAATCACCACCACTTCAATATCACGCGCTAAAGCATAATGTTGTAAACCATCATCAGTCAAAATAACATCTAATTGGTAGTGCTTTAATAACGCTTGAACAGCCTCAGAGCGATAAGGTGAGACAGCAATAGGTACACTAGTACGTTGATAAATAAGCACAGGCTCATCACCTGCTTGTTCGGTTGTGGTTGTATTATCTAAAATAAGCGGATAGTTATCAGCTTTGCCTCCATATCCTCGTGAAACGACTCCAACCTGTAATCCTTTTTGTTTTAACGATTCAATTAAACTAATAACTAGTGGCGTTTTACCGTTACCACCAACAGATAAGTTGCCAATAACAATAACAGGTACAGGAGATCGCCAAGATTTTAAAATACCAACTTGATATAAAAAGCGACGGAAAATAGCAATTAAACCATATAATAAGGAAAATGGTATGAATAACCAAAATAAACGATTTTTACCATACCACAGTTTTTCAATCATAACTTTAACATCACTCAATTACATTTAGTAAAATTGTTTTATATCTCAATATAACAATTATTATAGTTGCCTATAGCAAACGATAGCCTATTTTACTCATAATTTGGTAAACTACCAAACCAATCATGATACCATCTAGGTTTAATTTCACCTCGCATAGTTTTTAGCTTCCATGTTTGTTTATCAAAAAAAAGACTTATTTGACCTGTTCTAGCAGTAACATAATAGTCTAATTGTAAATCTTTATACTTTGCCATTACCTTATTGGAGGGGAGTTTCCAAGGATTATAACGAGATGTAGACGCCAAAGACTTTACTGGTTTAACATGATTTAGAAATGTATAACTTGACGATGTACTACTACCATGATGGGGGATTTGTAAAATAGTGGATGTTAGCTGATTTCGATATTTAGTAACTAACTGATATTCCTGATTACGTTCTAGATCCCCAGTTAACAATACAGAAAAATGTCCATCTGTAACTTGCACCACACAGGAATCCTTATTTTGAGCATCGCTAACCAGCTGATTAGGCCACAGCACATTAAACGTCAGATCATTCCAAATAACACTATTACCCGCTAAACATTGATAATCATTATTAAAATCAGAAGACGAACTCATTAACCATGCTTTAGGGTAAATAAGTTGAAGTAATTTCAAACCGCCAACATGATCATTATGTTGATGACTAATAATAATACCTTGTACATTCAAATTATGCCATTGTAGAAAAGGAATAATAACCCTTTCCATAGCGGAACTTTTTTCCCACTTAGCTCCTGTATCATACAAAATTGCAGACTTACCATCATGGATAACGATAGCTAATCCATGACCTACATCTAACATGTCTAACCGCCAACGATAGTGTTGCTGTTTAAAAAAAGGGGTAACCAGTATCATCAAAATTACGAGCAAAGTAATGCTAAAGCGTTGCCAAACACCTGTACGGATTATCACTAAAGTTAACCAACCTAAAAGACCTAATAAATAAAAATCTGAAGGGATGTTAATCCATAATTGATTAAGCCAATTTAAACTCAAAAATAGCCATTCTAGAGATTTATCAGCAATTAGCCAAAACCATAAGGCAATAGAAAAACAATCAAAAATACTAAATATTAACGCCAATAAAATGGTAGGAAATGTAACTAATGAAATAACAGGAATTGCAATTAGATTTGTTAAAATCGAAACTCCACTAACACCTTGAAAAACAAAAAACTGAATTGGAAGCAGCAATAAGGTTAACCCACACTGCAAATACAATATCCTAATTATATACCAACGTTTTTTATGCCTTACTGCTTTGGAAAGCGGCGCCCAATCATGCAAAAAAATTAAAGTTATTACTGCATAGCAAGATAACCAAAAACTTTCAGATAAAATCATCAATGGATCAAATAATAATAACAACGCAATGATCCGATTGATTTTTTGCCATGAACTTATTTTATATTTTTTATAACGAAAATAGATCCAAATTGACAAAGCAACCATAGCTCGCAAAGTAGGCGGATTAAAACCTGTTAACCATGCATAAAAAAATGCACATAACCACCCTATTATAATTGGTAAAAAAAAATAGATAAAACGCTTTGGAATAAAAAACAGTATAGCTTTAGCCAAAAAGCAACTAAGTCCATAAACAACTAAAATATGCATACCAGATATAGCCATTAAATGAGCAATACCTGTTTGCATCATTACCATACGATGCTCGTCATCTAATTGAGAACGATCACCAAAAGCAAGGGCTAGCAAAATACCTTTATAAATAAATAAATCGATATAAGGTATAGCCAAATCAGTAATATATTGTTTTAAGTCAGATTTATCATTTAATAACTTGGCATCAACCAATTTAGCCGATAATAAGCTACGATTTGCTATCGAAAAGCGTTGGCTATCAAATCCTCCATCATTTAAGTATCCATGTACAACATTTGTTTTTAGTGTCAATTGCCAAATTTCCCCAGATTTAGGAGGATCTAACCTATCCCAGTAAACAGAAATCGGAATATCATTTGCAAGCGTAACATCTGAAATGGAAAAAATAGAAAATGACATGTAATAAGGTCCGTTGACCGTTGCTGCCTGATGAGTATTGATATTAACTACTTTGGCATGAACAACTAGCGTTTTATCAATATAGGGAGAAATGTTGGATAAATATTGCTTAGAATAAGCAGTTGACCACAAAAAACCTAAACTAAATGCAACAAAAACAGATAAATACCAACGAAAATTAACAGGAACGGTTAACACAATTAAAAACAAGATAAAAGCAAGTAAACACCAATATAGATCAGACAATAAATGGGGCAAAAAGAGTAATGGCAAACAACCTAATGAAAACATGATAGCCATTAAATCCAAAGAACAAATTTTTTGCACTAGCACTTTACCATCTTTAAATTGAACAATATAAGTTTATCACTTGATATTATAAAAAAATAATTGATGTTGAATTTTTCGATCTTTGTTCCATTTTAATCATTAATCTTAATGAAATTTACTGAAATTATTCGCAATATTGCATATTTTAAAAGAGGGATTTAACGACTTAAATCAACATAACGTTGACTGGTTTTTCCTTAATGATAAATGGTAAAGGTTATTTAAATAAGTAAGTACGACTAGATGATAGAAATTAAACTAGCTAAAACAAAAAAGCCTTTGATTTAACTCAAAGGCTTCCATCTAGGTGTGAAATTTAAAGATTATGCGTTTGCAGCATTATTTACTCTTTCACGTAATTCTTTACCTGGTTTGAAGTGAGGTATATATTTATGTTTCACTTCAACATTACCACCAGTTCTTGGATTCCTTGCTTTACGTGGAGCTCGATAGTTCAAACTAAAACTACCGAAACCTCGAATTTCCACACGATCGTTACTTTCCATAGCTAAAGCGATCTGTTCAATGATATCTCTAACTGAATCATCAACTAGTTGAACTGGGAGGTGTGTTCGCCAGTTAACAATTCGTTCTACTAAATCTGATCTGTTCATGATCACTCCTAATTTATTTATGTGGCATGTAACTATTTCATTTTATCCCATAAAAGAAAAAGAGGGCAAGCCCTCTTTACTCTTTACATAAATATTTTTTACTCAGTTTTTGATGCAGCTTTGAATGCTTCTGCCATTGCATTAGTAAATGATGCATCTTCTTGAGTTGCTGTGTTGTTTACTGCTGCGAGAGCTTCTTTTTCATCAGCTTCATCTTTCGCTCGTACTGATAACGAAATTGCACGAGTTTTACGATCGATGTTAACAATTTTAGCTTCAACTTCATCACCAACTTTTAATGCAGTTGTTGCATCTTCAATACGCTCACGAGCGATATCTTGTGCTTTTAAGTAGCCTTCAATACCTTCAGCGATTTCGATGGTTGCACCTTTAGCGTCAACTGCACTTACTGTACCTTTAACTATTGTGCCTTTTTTATAGTTAGAAGCAAAGCTACTGAATGGATCATCTTCTAATTGTTTAATACCTAGAGAGATACGTTCACGTTCTGCATCAACTTGTAAAACAACAGCTTCGATATCATCACCTTTCTTATAAGCTTTAACAGCTTCTTCGCCAGGCATATTCCAAGAAATGTCTGAAAGATGAACTAAACCGTCGATACCACCATCTAAACCGATAAAGATACCAAAATCAGTGATTGACTTAATCTTACCACTAACTTTATCACCTTTATTGTGTGTTTCAGCAAATTGTAACCATGGGTTTGGTTTACATTGTTTAAGGCCAAGAGAAATACGACGACGTTCTTCATCAATTTCAAGCACAACCACTTCAACAACATCACCTAAGCTAACAACTTTAGAAGGGTGAATATTTTTGTTTGTCCAATCCATCTCAGAAACATGAACTAAACCTTCAACACCGGTTTCAATTTCAACAAAACAACCGTAGTCAGTTAAGTTAGTTACCTTACCAGTTACTTTAGTACCTTCTGGATAACGTTTAGCGATTGAAACCCATGGGTCTTCGCCTAATTGTTTTAAGCCAAGTGATACACGTGAACGATCTTTATCAAATTTAAGTACTTTAACAAGTAATTCTTGACCAACTTCAACCACTTCACTTGGGTGTTTAACACGTTTCCAAGCCATGTCAGTAATGTGAAGTAAACCATCAACCCCACCAAGATCAACGAATGCACCGTAATCAGTAAGATTTTTGATGATACCTTTAACTTCGGAACCTTCTTGTAGATTTTCTAGAAGTTGTTCTCTTTCTGCACTATTTTCAGATTCAATAACTGCACGACGTGAAACAACAACGTTGTTGCGTTTTTGATCTAATTTAATAACTTTTAATTCGATTTCTCTATTTTCAATATGAGAAGTATCGCGTAATGGACGAACGTCAACAAGTGAACCTGGAAGGAACGCACGAACGCCATTAAGATCAACCGTAAAGCCACCTTTAACTTTACCATTGATAACACCTAAAACTGTTGCAGCATCTTCAACTGCTTTTTCTAGTGTAAGCCATGCTTCATGACGCTTAGCTTTTTCACGAGATAAGATAGTTTCACCAAAACCATCTTCGATTGAGTCAAGCACAACGTCAACAACGTCGCCGACTTGAACTTCTAATTCGCCTTGGGCATTTTTAAACTGCTCTACTGGAATCGCTGATTCAGATTTTAAACCAGCGTCAACTAAAACAACATCTTTGTCGATTGCAACGACAGTACCACGGATCATATTACCAGAACGAGTGTCTAGTTGATTGATAGACTCTTCAAAGAGTTGAGCAAAAGATTCAGTCATATTTATATACTTAAGTTAATTTTAACGTCCACATTACATCCTGTCTTGTGGGGTTGTTTATAATACTCCATACATCCTTATAATGGAGCTAGTTTCACGCTATAATTTAAGTTACAACGCAAGTTTTTCGTTTATATACTTAATAGATTGATTAAAAACATCTTCAATAGACAGTGATGTAGTATCAATTATTAGAGCATCAATTGCAGGTTTAAGTGGCGCAACGGCGCGATGACGATCTCTTTCATCACGCGCAGTTATTTCCTGCAAAATTTCGGCGAATTTAACATTATTTTGCTTATCTTGCAACTGTTTCATTCGCCTTTCTGCACGAGATTGGGCACTAGCATCAAGAAATATCTTAACAGGGGCATCACTAAATACTACACTGCCCATATCACGACCATCTGCAACCAATCCAGGTGCTTGCTTAAAGTCACGTTGACGTTGTAATAAAGCTACTCTAACCGAATTAATTGCCGCCACTTTTGATGCGGCTCCCCCCGTCTGTTCTGTACGGATTTCTTTAGTCACATCAATCTGATCTAATAACACTTTAACATTATAACCTTGCGTATCAAACGTTAGTGGCAAATTAAGAGCTAGTTGTTCAAGTTTATTGGCATCATCTAGCGCAATATCTTGCTTAAGCGCACTAAGTGCTAGCACACGATAGATAGCACCAGAATCTAAAAGATGCCATTTAAAATGATTGGCTAATGCTTGACATAACGTACCTTTACCGACACCACTTGGTCCATCAACAGCAATAACGGGAACAGATTTATTCATTTCATTCTTCGCTTAATCGTTTAAATTGTTCGAAATAATCAGGAAAAGTCTTCATTGTGCATTTAGGATCTAATATCGTCACAGAAGTATCAGAAAGCGCCACTAGCGAAAAACACATAGCAATACGGTGATCATTATAGGTTTCGATTTCGGCATGGTTTAATTTAACTGGTGGAATAATAGTAATATAATCGTGACCTTCATCAACAGTTGCGCCAACCTTTCTTAATTCTGTTGCCATCGCATATAAACGATCAGTTTCTTTAACTCGCCAATTGTAAATATTACGAATTGTAGTTGGACCTTTAGCAAACAGCGCTGTTGTGGCAATAGTCATTGCTGCATCTGGGATATGATTCATATCCATATCAACACCGTGTAATTCACCACGAGAGCATTGAATATAATCATCAGCCCAAATAACTTTAGCCCCCATTTTTTCAAGTACATGAGCAAATTGGGTATCGCCTTGTAAGCTATTTTTCCCTATGCCAGTTACTTTAACACTACCACCTTTAATTGCAGCCGCTGCTAAAAAATAAGAAGCAGAAGACGCATCCCCTTCAACTAAATAATCTCCCGGCGATTGATAACACTGATTAGCTTTAACAGTAAATTTTTGATAATTGTGATTGGTAACCAAAACACCAAACATAGCCATCATTTTGACTGTAATATCAATATAAGGTTTAGAAACAAGATCACCAATAATAGTAATTTCTGTGTCTTGTTTTGCTAATGGCGCAGCCATTAATAGTGCAGTTAAAAATTGGCTAGAGACCGAACCATCAACTTTAATATCACCACCTGTAAAACCACCTTGAATATGTAGTGGTGGATAGCCTTCATTTTCAAGATAATCAATTTTAGCTCCACCTTGTCGCAAAGCATCGACCAAATGACCAATTGGGCGTTCTTTCATGCGAGGTTCGCCCGTTAACACAATATTATTATTTCCAAGACATAACGTAGCAGCTAAAGGACGCATTGCTGTGCCAGCATTACCTAAAAAAAGCTCTAATGCATGGTCGGATTGCAAAATACCGCTCACACCTTGCACATCACAAATCGTGCGATCGTGTGATAGCTGATACTTCACACCTAACGCTGCAAGCGCATCAAGCATATAACGCACATCATCACTATCAAGTAAATTCTTTAACCGTGTATTACCTTTACTCAATGCTGATAGTAATAAAGCACGATTAGAAACACTCTTTGAACCAGGCAAATTGATAGTACCATTAAATCTTTTTATCGGTTGTAATGTTAAGGATAACATAAGGACTCTCTTTAATATTCTTTAAAATTTCTCTAACGTCGCTTTCAATAAATCAATTGCTTGCTTATCTTTAGCACTATTTTCCCATAACTTATCAAATAAATGGCGATACCGTTTAATTGCATCATAAGATGACGTAATCGATGCAATACCGGTAGTAACATTAGGTAACTCACCTAATCGAAATGGGCTCATTGCTAATGAAATAGGATTCCCATCTTGATAAAAAATCTGAAAAGCAATTGACGGAATAGCTTCTTGTGTAATAGCAATTGTTGGCGCAAGGGCTTGTTGTTCAATTAACTGAATTAAGTGATAAACTTCTTTGCGTGCTAGTAGCATTCTTTCCGATTTTTTACCCGGCGAAATCGTTAAATTACCAACCAAACCAATATGTAAAAAACGTTCTACATTACGTAAACTGATTAAATTAATAACTTTTGGAATTGATTGACAGAACTGAGTTTTACGATCTTTTAAAATGGATAAGGTAGTGGCATATTTTTGAGGATCAGCGGGGTTACTCGATTCATTTAACATCATTGCTAAATGAGACAAATAATCAGAAGAAGTTAATAAAAAGGAAAAAGGATCGAAATGAGAATAGATATGAGTTGATTGCTCTTCTAATTGACGCATACGTTCAAAAAAGCCTTCACCACTCGAATAGTATTCAGTATCAATGCCAAGTAAACTAGCAAAAGACGTATCAAGTAAGGAAGCCAATCGCTCTAGAGTTTCAATTTTAACGATCTCACCTTTTTCTAACCGATATACTGCTGCTCTTGAAATTTTAAGACTTTCTGCAACATCTTCAGCCTTCAAAGAGGCAGCAATCCGATACGCACGCAGACGCTGACCTATAGCACAATAATCAATCGATCCAGTAATCATAATACACTCAAACTATTAGGATTTTGGCAGTGTATCACAAGGTGATAGCAATGCCAATTTTTGGCAAAATGTTTTATTCCTATCTAAGTTTTTTCTCCTATTGAATTAACTTTTCTATTATTTATAACAATTTATTTAGTTTGTGACTGTAGTAATATAGCCTGCAAAGCTGATGCATTCTTATATTCGGTATACTCAGTTATTGCTTGTGGCTGCTTTAATATATCAGTTGTATTGCCAAGTACTTGTGATGCCATTACAAATCCGTTAGGGTGCATTACTGAACGTTTATAAAAATCAATCAAATCTTGCTTAGTAATTTTTTGCAATTGCTCGATTTTTTTATCCTTTAAATCAAACGCAAAACGTGAATTACGGTAGTCAGGCATATAACGACCAAACTCCTCATCCAATGTTTGCGGAGGCATTTTCAATTCATCAAGTACCGCTTTTTTATATTGCTCAATATCTTTTTTCGATAATGCTTGCAATTTATTCAGCATAACTGGATAAAATTCTTGGTAGCGTTTAATTAAATAAGCCGGATCATATTGATTACTTTGGATAATAAAACTCATTCCCGACGAATCACCAACCGTAATAGGCTCTGCAAATACAGCATAACCTAGTTGCTCATTGGTGCGTAACTGATCATAAAACCAAGGTGAAATAATTTTAGAAAGAGTATAACTTATCATGCTACTACTAATTCGATCATAACCCATTGGAATATAGCTCATCATCAAAGCATTATCAGTGCTTTTTGCATGTTGAGTTATTTTAGCCTCTAACGAGTTTTTAATCTGAATATTATTAACAGGAGTAAATTCAACATCACGCACTAATGTTTTCTGGATGGCATGATAAAGATCTAAAGAGTCCTCATTAGACAAATTACCCAAGCTAAGCATATAAGGTACTGAGTGAGTTAATAAGTTATCACGGTAAGCTAATACATCATTAATGGTCATATTTGCTGTAATTTGTCGTTTTTCATCTCGTTCAAAATAATGCGGTAATACCGACAATGCATTAATAGGATTAACCGCTAACCGATAACTCTTAGCATGATCGGCTTTATCCAATTCTTGCAAATACCAAGATTTAGCTAATGCTAAACTTTGCTCATCAATAGTGGCCTTGCGATAGTTATCAAGTATGGCCGTAACCATTTTTGGTAAATGCTGACTAAAACCGCTGGCTGAAATCATTAAGCCATTATCATTACCAGTTGATAATGAAATACCAGCAACTCCAGCCTGAAATCGCAATTGTTCTAAATTACGACTAACAATATAATCAAGCAGATTAAAAGCAACCACAGCTTTTACGTCGCTAGTAGCCTGATTATTGCGTAATGAAACAACAATAGCAGCTTTAGGTTCATTTTTAAAATACTGGCTAGCAAAATGAATATGATTACCGCGCTTACTAAATTTTTCAGGTTGCGCTTGATTACGATTTTGTTTTAAAATCGTAAAATTATCAGGTATATAAGGATTGAGCTCAGGCAAACTAAATGTAAAATTTTTGCCTAGTGCTAACCAACTTGCTTTTTGCTCGCTAGTGATATTATCAATTTTATAAGGCGCATCGACAAAATAAGCAGTTTTATTGGTAGTTTGGTTTGGCGAAATCACCCAAATTCTAGCATTATTGGCAGTCAAACTTTTTAAACGTGCCGTAATAGCTGATTTATCAAAATGAGTAGCAACATAATCTGAATTTAACACATTTTGAACTGGATACAACAACATTTGATCTGATAGCCATTCTACATATGACATATCACGCTCGACATCTTGATATTTAAACTCTAACGCTAATACCTTTTGAATCTCTTGATAATAAGCGTCAGAAATGCCCTCTTTTTGAATCAACTGTAAATAATTAAAAATAGCGCCAATAACTTTATCTTTTTGAGCAAGTCCATCGTCGGTTAAACTCACATTAATACTCAATATACCACTATTACCATAACGGATAGGATTGATAGATGAACTAATTCCTTCAATTAAACCTTGTTTTTGTAACTGATCAGACAACGTATTATGACTACTGTTACAGATTAAATAAGTAATATACTCATCGGTTTTATCAGCAAATTTAGCCAAGTTATTTTCAATCGGAAACTGTAAAAACAATAGCTTTTTGGGTTGTGCTGGTACCATAGAAATTTGTTTATTTAACACATTTGGTGTTATAGCGGGTTTATCAACTATTGGGGCATTAATATTTTTATTAGGGATTTTACCAAAACTATTTTCAGCTAATTTTGTCAATTTATTGATCGACTGATTGCTATACATCACTCCAACCATAATATTGGCTGAATAATAATCTTTATGAAAATTCACTAAAGCATCTTGTAATTTACTATTTTCTTTATCACTTAACGTTTCTAAATTACCACCTGAAAATTGAGAAGCTGGATGGTTTTGATTAATTGTTTCAGAATCAACTTGCCCGATCCTAAAACCATCATTTGATCTGGCCATTGTCAATTCAGCGTTAACTGCATTACGTTCTTTATCGGCAAATTTAGGATCTAAATTGGGCTCAGCAATAGCATCAGCTAAATAATCCAGTGCTTTATCAAATGCGCTATTTTCAACTTCAAAATAAAAAGCTGTTCTATGTGCCGCAGTGCTAGCATTATAACTTCCCGAATGACGACTTAAAAATTGAGAAAAGCTTGCTGGTTCTGGATAATTTTTCGATCCCATTAATACCATATGTTCAGCATAATGAGCCAACCCTTGTTGCTCTTTGGGATCTTGCAACGAGCCGACAGGCAGTGCTAATGATGCCAGTGATTTTACAGCATTAGGATCTGAAACAAGTAACACTCGCATTTTATTTGCTAGCTCAACCACCTCATATTGGCGCTTATCGCGCTCGCTTTGCTGAACTTTTTCTAACAAAACTGGGCTCACAAGCTTATTTTCAATAGCAAACAATATCGGTGAAGTAGTCATAGTTAATAATCCAATAACACTACTAATTATTAAATTGACTATTTTTTTATTTTTCAAATCCATAATATTCACTCGCTTGACTTTATCATCAAAAAAATACGGTTAAAAAGAAAGAAGCGGATGTATCAAAATGCTTAAACATAATGATAGATTCCGCTATTTTGTGATGAATACAATTAATGTTCTCGAGTTTTTCTAAACCCAATATCAGGATATCTTTCTTGAGTTAAATTTAAATTAACCATACTTGGTGCCACATAAGATAGATTATCCCCGCCATCTAAGGCCAAATTTTGTTCACATTTTCGTTTAAACTCTTCCAGTTTTTTCACATCTGAGCACTCAACCCAACGCGCTGTTGTCACATTAACTGGCTCATAAATGGCTTCAACGTTATACTCTGATTTTAAACGAGCAACCACCACATCAAATTGTAGCACCCCTACAGCTCCCACAATTAAGTCATTATTGGTTAATGGACGAAACACTTGTACAGCACCCTCTTCGGACAATTGAACTAACCCCTTTAATAACTGCTTTTGTTTAAGTGGATCTTTAAGACGAATTCGACGAAACAGTTCTGGTGCAAAGTTAGGAATGCCTGTAAATTTCAGATCTTCACCTTGTGTAAAAGTATCACCTATTTGAATCGTGCCATGATTATGTAAACCAATGATATCACCAGCATAGGCTTCTTCAACATGTTCACGATCACCTGCCATAAATGTTAAGGCGTCAGAAATATTGATATCTTTAGCAATACGTACATGTCGTAACTTCATGCCCTTTTCATATTTACCGGATACAATGCGCATAAATGCAACGCGGTCACGGTGTTTAGGATCCATATTGGCTTGAATTTTAAAAACAAAACCACTGAACTTTTCTTCTGATGATTCGACTTCACGCTTATCGGTTTGACGAGGTTGAGGAGTTGGTGCCCAAGCTGTTAAACCATCAAGCATATGATCCACGCCAAAATTACCCAATGCCGTACCAAAAAAGACTGGCGTTAAATCGCCTGACAAGAAAGCATCTAAATCAAATTCGTTTGATGCGCCTTGCACTAATTCAAGCTCTTCACGCAGTTGCTGCGCTAAATCATCACCCACCGCTAAATCCAAATCAGGGTTAGTTAACCCTTTAATAATTCGGACCTCTTGTATTGTATGACCTTTCCCTGATTGGTAAAGGTAAGTTTCGTCTTTAGCTAAATGGTAAACACCTTTAAATAACTTGCCACAACCAATCGGCCAAGTAATAGGGGCGCACATAATATTTAACTCGTTTTCAACCTCATCAAGCAGTTCCATTGGATCGCGAATATCACGGTCTAACTTATTCATAAAGGTTAAAATTGGTGTATTGCGTAATCGTGTCACTTCCATTAATTTGCGAGTACGATCTTCAACCCCTTTTGCTGCATCAATTACCATCAAACAACTATCAACCGCTGTTAGCGTACGATAAGTATCTTCAGAAAAATCCTCGTGCCCTGGAGTGTCTAATAAATTAACTAAGCAGTCATTATAAGGAAACTGCATAACAGATGTAGTAATTGAAATACCACGTTGTTTTTCCATTTCCATCCAGTCTGATTTCGCATGTTGGGCATTAGCGCCTCGTCCTTTAACTGTACCAGCTGTTTGAATCGCATGACCAAATAACAATACCTTTTCGGTAATGGTTGTTTTACCAGCATCGGGGTGAGATATAATTGCAAAAGTGCGACGTGCATTAACTTCGTCTAAATAAGCTTGTTCTGTCATAAAACTGTTTTAACTCACACAAAAATAATCACATATTTTAGCAGGTATCTGCCTGTTTTGCTATTGATGTTATATGCAACGTTATTTGCCTTATTTATTTATCTATGCATAATATTTGACTTAATAAGTAATGCACTATTTACTGCTTTTTGTTAAAAAGTTTCAGGTAACTATATGTTTAAGTATAAAAACTGGGATTTGCTATGAACATTCGTGATTTAAAATTGTATTTACATTTATGCGAAACCTGTCACTTTGGTATAACGGCAAATGCTATGCATGTTAGTCCATCAACCTTATCAAGGCAGATCCAACGACTTGAAGAACATTTTGGTCACGCGCTATTTATTCGAGACAATAGGCAAGTACAAATCACTTCGGAGGGCGAAAAAGTTAAACGTTTTGCTCAACAAGTAATAAACATGCACCAACAACTAAAATATGATTTAGATCAATCTAACCAACAAATTGTCGGCGAACTCACTCTATTTTGTTCAGTCACCGCTGCATATAGCCATCTACCTGAAATACTTGATCGCTTTAGGATCCACTATCCTCTAGTTGAAATCAAACTATCAACGGGTGATGCTGCTGACGCTGTAAAGAAAATTCAAGCAAATGAAGCCGATTTAGCTATAGCAGGCAAACCAAAACAGCTCCCTACTGGTATTGAGTTTTTAAAATTTGGCGAAATTGAAATGGTATTGCTAATACCTAAACTTAATAGCACGTTTAGTGACAGATTACATCAAAAACAGCCTGACTGGCATAATATTCCCTTTATATTGCCTGAACATGGCCCTAGTCGCCACCGTATTGATTTATGGTTTAAGCAAAGAAAAATTTCCAATCCCAAAATTTATGCTACGGTCGCAGGACACGAAGCCATTGTATCGATGGTTGCTTTAGGTTGTGGGGTAGCCTTATTACCTAAAGTCGTAATGGACAATAGCCCTGAACGAATAAGAGAGCGCATAACCGAATGGTCAACAAACTTAATGGAACCGTTTGATGTTGGTATTTGTGTACAAAAAAGAAGATTATCAGAGAAAATCATTGCTGCCTTTTGGGCAATTTGCAATCTCAATTTACCTAATAACGCATAACAAAAATATAGTGTATAATTACACCTCAAAAAATTAAAACTATATAACGTGTTAACTAGCATATACCTAATTTTTTATTAAGATTTTATGTAACAGAATAACATTGCATGGTATTGAAAATGAAAAAGATAAAATTAAGAACGTTAGCCTCATTGATATTTTTTGCCGCTGTTACTATGCCATTAATGGCACAGTCCAATACCACAAAATCAACCACCTCTAACACAAAAGCTGACGGCAAAACGGCAACGTCAACCACAACTATAACAACCAATACTGAAACTAACAGCAGCACGCCATCCCCAATTGATAACACAATTAAAAAGCCAAAGTGGCTAGTCCGCAATACATTGGCTTATTATGATGGTGATAGTGATGACCTTGTTACAGCTGGGCTTGGGTTTACCCCATTATCAACCACCACTATCGTACCAGAAGTTGAAATTCCAGCTAAACCAAACTTTCAAGAACGCCGACAAGCCAAACTAAATCGCTATATTGACACCAAAATTGGTGAAGGAACACTATTTGGTTTTAGAAAGCAAGAACTAACTCCTTTGTTTGACGGTAAAATTGCAGGTACCGAAATATCAGCCGTACAAAGACAAGACGGTGTTGGCATGTTGCTACAAATTCCACTTGATTTTAACAAAAATAAACCTTGCATTGTTGCGGTTCCTGCTAGTGATTCGGATGGAATATTTAATACCAAAGATATACAGATTCGTGGATTATGGGGACTCCGTCACAACTGTGCAGTAGTATATAACGACAAAGGGCTAGGTAACGGCATTTATGATATTGAACGCAAACTTGGATTCACCGTTTGGGGAGAAGTACAAAGCGGTAACATCTTATTCTCTCCTTCGATTAATAATAAAGAAAAATATATCAAAAAATATCCCCACCGCTATGCTATAAAACAACTACACTCGCAACTCAATGCCGAAGCCCGCTGGGGGGAACACGTATTAAAATCCCTAGAATTTGCTTTTTATGAACTTAATATTATGTTTTCACCGAATGATCAAGCTATATTTAACAAAGACAACACTCTGGTTTTAGTCTATGGCGCAAGCGATGGTGGTGGAGCAGCATTAAAAGCTGGCGAATTAGATGATCAAAATATGATTGACGGTATTGTTGCAGTTAATCCACAAATTCAACCAAATCTTGACAAAGCCTCAGTTAAACTCAAAATCGGCAACAACAACTCGCAAAAGTTAGAAGCCAAATCTATTGCTAATTACAGTGCTTATGGTGCGTTATATATACCATGTGCCATACCAGCCATAACAGCTTATAAAGACGATGCTTATGTACCTTATGCTGATTATTTTCTTTATTCACAAGAGCGCTGTAACGCCCTTAAAAAAGCAAAGTTACTTACTACAGGAACACCAAAAGAAGCGTTAGAAAAACTACATAAAAATGGTTGGACACCAGAAATGGATATTCAACTACCCTATTTTTACTACACTGAATCTATTGGTCTACCATATCAATATATTAGTGCCTATGGCAAATATAGTGTCACCGAAAATATGTGCAATTTTTCGGTAGCAAGCACCCAGCAAAACCCAATTAACAACACAGGAAAAGTTGCACCATTAAAAGAAATTTCGTTTGAACAAATATGGGGAATGGCTAACGGCCATTTACCGCTTTGGAATGGCCGTAATGCAACGGTTTTGGATCTAGTTGAAAACGAAGATCTCAACACCCCAAGACGTGAATTTTATTCTAGCTCGCAAACGAAAAATACAATCGATTACGGCACTAAAGGATCGATCTGTGTTTATAAAAAATCACAAGAACCACGCATTAAAGAAGGCATAAAACAAGTTATGGCATCGGGTAACTTACATGGTATAAAAACCTTTATTGTCCATGGTCGGAACAATGTTAAACAATTACCAAATTATACATCGCGCGCTTATGTCGCACTAAATAGCTTAGTTGAAGGTAAACAATCACAACTGCGATATATTGAAGTAGAAAACGCCAGCTACTTAGATGGCCGAGCCCCATTTGACAACACATTACTACCAATTGATTATTATGGCGAAGATGCCATCGAGTGGTTATGGGCTAACTTAACCAACAACGCTACGCTACCAGTAAGCCAAGTTGTACGTACCAAAACTCGTGGAGGTAAAAGCGGTTATGCGCCACAAATAACCGACAACAACCTAAAACCGATAGCTCAAACGCCAAATAGCAACAGCATTATCCAAAAAGCAGATGGCAAACTGATATTGCCAAATTAACAGCAAATAATCTAAAACACTACTGGTTTAAGCATAGCGGCTTGAACTGGTAGCACCAAAATCCAGTTTAGCTGGTGCTATCTTTTACTATTAAACAGATTTTGGGATATAACAAAAAAAATAACGACTCTAATTGAGCATAATGCTGCTTAACATCAACAATTGTTTCTTTTAACAAATATAATTTTGGTCGTCTATTTGCCATGCCACTAAGGACATTACCAACAAAGTCAATAGAAGCATAATTTTCGAGCCACTCCCCTTGCCACATTGAATTCATAAAATGCTGATAATCTACCGGATAAACGTCAATATAAGGTTGGATATGAGCTTTTGTTACTTGATTAAATTGAGACACACTCGACAACAAACCATAATTAGCCCAATGCTTTGACAAAAAATGATCCCACACAATATCTAATGTAATGGGTGCAACTCGCTGATGCGATTTTCTAAACAGCAGCTTGGCTTTCTTAACTTCAAGCAGGCTATCGGTCAATTTATCAATTTTACGGTGTAGCATAATGCCATCGGCAATATTAGAGTTATAAATTAAATAAGGATCACCTTTAACAAAATCAGCAACTGTATTACCAATCAACGAACTACGTGCTAACGTAGCCAAATGCAAATGAGCAAGAATATTCATAAAAGTAACCGTTAATTATTCACGATGTTTAAATTCGCCTTCGGCGAAACCTTCTCGCCAGTAACTAGTAATATGAAAAGCATCAGGCGACAAATGTATATATTTATCTTTAATAGCATGACGAACAGATTGTGCCAACGAACGCTCCATCCCTCCCCAAAACAACAGCTTATTTTGCTCTGATAAATCAGCATTAATTACCGCATCAACTAATTGAAAGGGATTATCCCTATTTTGTATAAACCAATTCACCTTAATATTTTTATTATCTGGCAACGGCACTATATCACTTTTATGATTAACCTGTATAAAGGCAAAAGCCTTCTGATTTTGAGGAAGATGTTCAAGCGTATAACATATGGCGGGCACAGCCGAAATATCCCCCATTAACACCAAACAATTATCAGTAAATCGCAACTTGCTGGCTGCCGCAATCAAACCAATTTGGTCACCAATCTTAGTTTTTTGCGACCACACTGAAGCCAATCCTGTATCATGAATAGCAAAATCAACAAAAAATTGATTAGAGGCACGCTCAAATTCGCGCACACTATAACTACGGACTAGCTGACGTTGCTTATCATCAACAGCGATTTTATTATTATCATCAAGTTTAGGGAAAGTAATTACATTGGTTGAAGGATCAGGAAAAAGCAATTTTAAATACGGACAAATCCATAATGGATCGATATTTACTGGTTTATCGCTACTAAACTGTATGCGAATAAAACTGGGAGATATTTTTTCAATATTCAATACTGTTAATAACGCATTGACGATGACTTTCTTATTGAATTTGATTTTTCCTATTTTTTCATCCATCAGCTGATCCTTATATTTATTGCTAAATGACTCATCATACAACAAAATATATTAGAATAATGCTATTTTTATAATTGAAAAAATAGATAAACTTGTTTAACCCAAAAGCGATGAAACAAGTTTAGAAAAAATCAAATTAAAAAATAAATTTAAAACGATAACGCACCAAAAGCATTACACCAGTCTTGATCAAACTTAGTAATCGCCGCATCAACAGCTGGATCAGAAATAAATAGCTCAGCCACATCTACTGGCAACGTAATAGACTTACAACCAGCAAGCATACAATCTAACGCTTGCCTTGGCGTTCTAAAGCTTGCGGCTAACACCATCGATTGTGGACAGTGCAAATCTAACAATTCTTGTAATTCCAGTACTGTATCTTTACTATTTCCGCCTTGAGCATCAATGCGATTAACATAAGGTGCAATATATTTAGCCCCTGCTAATGCAGCTAAAAATCCCTGCCCTGCACCATAAACAGCCGTTCCCAAAGTTGGAATTCCTTGCTGGGTTAACTCTTTAATTGCAATCAATCCTTGAGCATTGACAGGAATTTTAGTCACAATCGATGGTACTGCTTTTCTAAGCTGATGAGCTTCTTTTATCATTTCATCAGCATTACTTGAAAGTACCTGAGCAAATAGTAATTTATCTGAACCCAATACTCCCTGTAGTTCATCTAATAACGAAAAAATTGGCTTGCCCGATTTTGCTACAATGCTTGGATTAGTGGTAACCCCACTAATAGGTAACACCTTAGCTAAACGTTTAATGGCGACAAGATCGGCGGTATCTAAATATAATTCCATGGTTAACTCCTAGCTAAAACCAACAAATATCTATTAACGTATACATATAACGCTCTTTGTATTACAAATTTTGCGTTACAGCTATAGTAAAAAAAACTGATCCAACCGCCTAGAAGACAATTTTGTCATTTACTGGATTTTTGTACGCTAAATAAGAAATTGAGATTTAGATCACACAACGAAAAATTAACATTAATTTATTAAATAAAAGAAAAATTTATACTTATTTTCATCTTTTCCATATGCGTATATAATCTAAACGATAGTACACACTTGATTTATCATTAACTTAATTTATGACAAAAATCATTAACGAAAAACTAACCAAACTAGTCAATAACCAAGAGTCAATCAATCATATCTATTTTGCCAATAGTAATGCTTGTCCGCCTTCACTTGCCTACCAAGTCAACTTTCCTAGAATTGAAATTATATTAGAAGGAAAGCAACAGATGCTATGGGCGGATAGTAATGGCAAAGTTATTGAAAAAATATTATCAATTAATGATCTTTTATATATTTCCGCTCAAAGCTGGAACAAACCCATTTGGACAAACCCTGTTACTTCATTAAACATATTGTTTGGTAAACAACAAATTGGTATAAGCCTATTGCATTGGGATGGCACACAACTAATTCCACTTAGGCAAATTAACACACCAAGACGAGGCCCGCGGGTTGGTACATTTATTATTCAAGCGCTGACCGAACTTATCTGGCAAAACCAATCATGTAAACAAAATCAAACTGCTTACTATCTTATTCACAGTTTACTTAGCAACACACTCGATTTGTTAAATATCAATATCAAAACATCATCCAAAACTACTTGCCTATATGAAGCCATTCGCCAATATATTGATACTCACTTTCGTGAAGATATTACACGCGACTTTTTAGCTAATATGTTTTACATTTCACCCAATTACTTATCACATCTATTTCAAAGCGAGGGAAAAATAGGGCTAAATGAATATCTAAATCATATTCGCTTAGAATATGCAAAATCGCTACTAAAGGATTATGATCTAAATATAAAAGAAATTGCTCTAGCATCGGGGTTTAAAGATAGTAATTATTTTTGTCGGATTTTTAAAAAAAAGACAGAACGAACACCAACCGAATATCGTCGACAATATCATAGTAAGTTAATGCGCAAATAGTTTTTTCACAGTAAACTTTCAAACTCTTTTATTTTTTACATTGTGCCAAAATTACACATATTTATCGCTCTTGTTTAGCGCACTTAATTATCGGTACATTTTTATATAAAATCAATCAGGTAGAATATTGATTTTATTTTTTAACTTAATAATTTTGAATAAAATCAATCTATTATATAGCTGTGAACGTCATGCTGTTAAAAATAATAATGCCAGAATTTCTAACCGCCTATGTGGCGGTAAACACCTAGATTTGACTGGTACACACGTTCTAAGGTTTCTAAACCGCCTATGCGGCGGTAAACTGTGAGAATCATAAACAGTTTACTTATAAAAATTTCTAAACCGCCTATGCGGCGGTAAACTCAAAAACGTCAATAAATCATTTATATTTTTTTTTCTAAACCGCCTATGCGGCGGTAAACAATAACACACTAAAAACCTTGTGCGACGGACGTTTCTAAACCGCCTATGCGGCGGTAAACTAAGTTTAATAACGTCACTACCATACGATCTTTTTCTAAACCGCCTATGCGGCGGTAAACAATCAGGGAATTCTTGATAGTTCGACGTTTGATTTCTAAACCGCCTATGCGGCGGTAAACATAACATTACTACTACATTATCACAGAAAGCATTTCTAAACCGCCTATGCGGCGGTAAACTTATGTCTTCGCAATTTTTACTAATGCGGAATTTTCTAAACCGCCTATGCGGCGGTAAACTTTTTATGATTTTGTAGAAAGAGCACCAGCCTTTTCTAAACCGCCTATGCGGCGGTAAACATGTACAAGTTAAAACTTGAGGGGTGGACCTTTTTCTAAACCGCCTATGCGGCGGTAAACATTCGATACCCTCGATTATTTGATAGTGCTTTTTTCTAAACCGCCTATGCGGCGGTAAACAAGCTACTTTGTTAAAAATCATTGAAAAATATTTTCTAAACCGCCTATGCGGCGGTAAACGTTACATTTGTTGGTGTGGTTGATGCAATTAATTTCTAAACCGCCTATGCGGCGGTAAACCAAGAATAATAATCAATTAACAGTATCTGCAGTTTCTAAACCGCCTATGCGGCGGTAAACTTTTTATTAGCAGTTGTCTTTATTGTGAAGATTTTCTAAACCGCCTATGCGGCGGTAAACCATTGAAACTAGTCGAGTAAAACCAGAAATTATTTCTAAACCGCCTATGCGGCGGTAAACTAGAAACCGATATACTATAAACCCTGTTTAGCAAAAGGCAAATAGGATTTCTGTTTTCAAAAACCCTTTTTTATAGCGGTTTTATAATACTTTGTTTTTATTTACTTTTATTTATTAATAAAAAAAAGGGTTGGCAGTGTTTTAGCTATTTCTATGATGTGTCAATTTTATCGTTAAAAAATACTTATGTATCGTTTTGATTTTATTAAATTTGGGTTTTGTATGTTAAACAAAATATACAAAACCCAAAAAATAAAAAAATCAATCTAACTTAGGATGTTGATCGACTAAATTCTGACGCTGTTGTTGTAATGTTTCGATCTGCTGTTCTATATCTTCGACTCTTTGTTCTATTGAGTCAAAGTGATCTGATAATATTTCTTTTGCCTCTGACCTGTCTGATGCTGCAGGCGTTGCGCCGCGGAGTGGACGGTTTGCGGTTTCTTTCATTTTTATGCCTGTAAGTAAACCCACTAATGCTACAACCATTAAATAATAAGCTGGCATGTATAAATTATTACTTTCTTCAACCAACCAAGCCGCCACTGTTGGAGTAGCACCAGCAACTAATACCGAGATATTAAATGATATAGCTAGAGCACTGTAACGAATACTAGTCGGAAAGATAGCCGGTAAAATTGAGGCCATAACACCAGTAAAACAGTTAAGTAATACAGCTAAAATCAATAATCCTAAAAAGATAAGACCTATAATATCGCTATTGATCATAACAAATGACGGATAAGCAAGAATTAATAAACCTAAGCTTCCCCCAATAATGAACGGTCTGCGACCTATTTTATCGCTAATAAAACCAATTAATGGTTGAACAAATAACATACCTATCATGATAGCAATAATAATTAGTACGCCATGATCTGTATCGTAATTTAAGTTATGAGATAAATAACTAGGCATATAGGTAAGCAACATATAATAAGTCACATTAGTAACAATCACTAACCCTACACAGACTAATAGGCTTTTCCAATATTTGATAATAATCTGTTTGAAAGTCATTTTAGGTTGATTAGTAATATGATCGCGAACATTTTGATCCATCAAATCGGTATGCTGTTGAAATGCCGGTGTTTCATCTAGCGCATGACGTAAGTAAAGCCCAATTAGTCCTAGCGGTAAAGCGAATAAAAATGGAATTCTCCAGCCCCAATCATGAAATGCAACTTTGCCAAGAATACTAGATAAAAGCACGACTAAACCTGCTCCAACTAAAAAACCAGCAATCGAACCAAAATCTAACCAACTCCCCATAAAACCACGTTTGCGATCTGGCGAATATTCGGCAACAAATATAGCCGCACCAGAATATTCACCCCCTATTGAAAATCCTTGCGCAAATTTAGCTAGCAATAATAATATTGGTGCAGCAATACCAATCGAGGCATAAGAAGGAATTAAACCAATACAAAAAGTGCTTAACGACATAATAATGATGGTTATTGATAATACTTTTTGGCGTCCAAATTTATCACCAAGGATCCCAAACACTAAACCGCCTAACGGCCGAACTAAAAATGGTACGGAAAACGTGGCGAGTGCAGCAACCATTTGCACACTAGGGGATGCATCAGGGAAAAATACTTGCCCTAAAACATAGGCTAAAAAGCCATATACACCAAAATCAAACCACTCCATCGCATTACCAAGTGCTGCTGCGGTAATGGCTTTTTTTAACTTGCTATCATCAATTATAGTAATATCGTTGATGTTTAATGGTTTATTTTGGGACTGTCTTATTTTTTTCATAAAATACCGCCTGTTTACATACAAATAATAAAAAGGAATGATGCAACAAGGTAAACGGTTACCTTTTAATACACAAAGAACAATACTTTTTAGATTACACTTTGAAAAAGTGTTTATCAGTTAATTAAAATTGAAGCAAAATACAGCAAAGATAAAAAAAGAGGATAATAAAAAAGCAAAAACTAATGTTTTATTGTTTGTTTGTTTGTTTTAATTTCTACTAAATAACAACAAAACAATTCCTTTTTGTGAAAATTGAGTGCTAATTATAGCAAAATAACCTCATTTTGTAAAATTTTCTTGATTTTTAAGTCAAAACTAAAGCTATTTTAAAAACGATTGTTTGTATTATTAACTATTTCCGTGAACAAAAATAGATCCCAATAACTATTAGTACTATCGACACAATATGAAAATACGCAACTGGCGTATGTAAAAATAGAATACTGAAAATTCCTGCTGACAAAGGGATAATATGAGTATAGATTTGCCCACGTGTTGCGCCAATATCCATAATACCTTTATTCCAAAATAAATAAGATAACCAAGACGCAAAAATAGCAATATATAATAAGCCAAGCAAAAAACTTGTTGAGGTATAATGCGCTAGGTTGGAAACTGGGTAAAAATAAAAATACACTAACGCAACAGGAAGTAACATGACCGAACCCAACACGGCACTAACAGTCACAAAAGCATTGCCAGATATAGATTTATCTTTTAACCGTATAAATGCGCTATAACAAGCCCAGCTCATTGCTGATGCCATTGCCCATAAATCCCCTTTATTAATATTACTCAACTCACTTAAATTAGTTAGATTTCCTTGTAAAATCAAATAAATCACGCCAATTGTACTAAATAGCACGCCTAAAATATTATTTTTTGAAATCGTATCATTAAATAACAATTTATTCATAACCAACACCATACATGGTGTTGCAGAAAGGTAAATTGATGCATTAAGCGATGAGGTATATTGCAATCCAACATAAAGTGTTAATGGAAATAAAATCTGCCCAAAAATGGCTAACAAACAAATGGGACCAATTGATTTTCTAATTTTGGATAAGTCATTACGAACTTGACGTTGATATAAACACAATAATAACAGCGCAGTAATAACCCAACGACCTTCGGATATTACCATAGGATCGGCTTGAGTAACTAAAACACGTCCAACAACGTAATTACCACCCCAAAAACAAGCCGCCAAAGTAAGAAATAAATATGGCATAACAATACCCAAATATTAGTATAAAGATATAATGGTATGGATTCTATTATATACCTAAAAAAAGCAAGAAATAACCAAATTTACAAACAAATACTTTACCTATTTTTATACAGTTAATTGGTTCAATTTATAACAACGCTAATAACTTAATCTAGAATACTTATTTGTTATCCATTAAAATAATTAAACTAAAACTGACAAGGTAATTCCTATGCGCTGGAGAGACCAACGAGAGAGCGATAACATTGAAGATCGTCGCTCACAATCAGGAAGTGAAATAGGAACAAGACTTCCAATTGGTGGTAAAGGTAAGATTGTTTTATTTATTGTAGTGTTAATTGCTGGCTATTATGGTGTTGATTTAACTGGCTTGCTAGATTCAACACTAATTGATACGAACAGTACCGAACAAAATACTAATCAATATTCAATTGATGATGAAGATGCCGTCAAATTTACGTCTATCATTTTAGCAAGTACTGAAGATTATTGGCATCAAGAATTTCAACGTTTAGGTAAAACCTATACTCCCCCTAAGTTAGTACTTTATAAAGGCTCTACAAGAACATCTTGTGGCACTGGTCAAACCTTTATGGGACCATTTTATTGTAGTATTGACAAAACTGTCTATCTAGATATGTCTTTCTATCAAGAGATGAAACAGCGACTTGGTGGTGGTGGCGACTTTGCTCAAGGTTATGTAATTGCGCATGAAGTTGGTCATCATATACAAAATTTGCTGGGCACATTTAGCCACGTTGAGCAATTAAAACAAGGTCAGTCCACAATCAAAAATAACCAATTGTCGGTTAAATTAGAACTCCAAGCCGATTGTTTTGCTGGCATGTGGGGCAATGCAATGCAACAGCAAAATCGACTGGATGAAGGTGATATTGAACAAGCTTTAAACACCGCAAAAGCCATTGGTGATGATCGCTTGCAACAACAAAGTGAAGGTTATGTTGTACCTGATAGTTTTACCCATGGTACATCTAAGCAACGTTATACTTGGTTTAAACATGGGTTTGATAGCGGTGCAATTAACGAATGTAATACATTTGCTCAATAAGGAAATAATATGTTAAAAAAGTTAGTTAATCGCGTTTTACTAGTCAATGATGATGGCTTTGATGCACCAGGTATTAAACTATTGCAAGAAGTGGCAAAAAAGATAGCTCACGAGGTTTGGGTAGTTGCACCAGCCATAGATCAAAGTGGAGTATCTTGTTCAGTGAGCTTAAAAACGCCATTTAGAGTTGTTCAACGTGGAAAACAAGAATTTGCCGTTTATGGCACACCTGCCGATTGCTCACTATTTGCAATTAAATATTTGATGGCTAATAACCTACCCGATCTAGTACTATCTGGAATTAATAATGGTTCAAATGTGGGATTTGAAACAGTGTTATCTGGCACTGTTGGTGCGGCAATGATGGCTATGACTTTGGGCATTCCTGCAATTGCATTGAGTCAATTAACCAGTGAAGATAACCAGCCAACTGACTGGAGTTGTGCCAAACATCACGCTCAAACAGTTATTGCTAAATTACTTTCGTTACCATCTGCGCAAAATATTTGTTTTAACGTTAATTTTCCTGCATGTACAGCACAACAAATTAAAGGTTTGAAAATAACAAAACAAGGCGATAGCGATGTAAGTCGTTTTATGGTGATACCAACACAAGATCCCGAAGGCAATGATTACTTTTGGTTTAGAGCAAAACGCAATTTACAAATACTTGATGACAATAAAGAACTTGATGCCGCTAATGCCAACTTTATTGCCATTACGCCATTGGGTTATGAAAGGACCGATTATGCCTTTTATGAAAAACTGTTAAACACATCTAATCTTTAATTGTTTCAGTAATTTGTCTTCCTAACTATTAAGAAGACAAATTACACTTAATTATTTATTTACTATTGATTTTGTTATTAATTATCTAACTATTCATCTACTTTCAGCCCACGTTAGTTTTTACATCTTTCACCAACGTACAGAATAACAATGATATCGCAACCATTACTAACGCAATCCAATAGATAACCTCATGTCCATAGGCTTCTGATACAAATCCTTGCAACATTCCAGCTATAATTATACTGAAAATAATACCATTATTAAATAAAGTAGAAGCCACTCCCATTCGGGTAGGCAATAAATCCTGAAAATAGATAATACCAATGTTAGCTACAATACCAATAAATAGAGCATTAAAGAGCTGTAATGCTAATAAAGCATATTTACCAGTACAAAAAATCACACCAAGATAAAAAATCAAACCGCAAACAATCGCAATAAAAAACAGATTTCGTTTACCTAAATGTGGCACTAAATATCCAGCAATGAGCATAACTGGAATTTCGATACCAGCAGCAAGCCCCATCAATACACCCGGCAATGAATCTGAAAGATGTAATACAACATCAACATAAATTGGCATATCAATAATATACATCATATTTGCTGTCCACATAAATACCGTAGATAGCAATAAACAAAGCACATTTCTATTCTTCCAAAGTGGTTGATTTGCCGCTTGTAACTCTGCTTCGTTATTAAATTGTGAGGTGGGATTTTTTTCAACCGAAGGTAAAAAAATAGCAACAAACAGCATCGCGACCATAAACATGCACATGCCCGTTAAATACATTGCCGTAAAACCAAAATTAATAGCTAAGCCAAAAGAAATTGGTGGGCCAAATACCCAAGCAAGCGAAAGTTGAGCTCGAATAAGTGAATTAAATGCCACAACATTACGCCCAGTTTTAACGGCATATTCGCGTGCTAAAGCAAAAATTTGTGGCATAGCAGCAGACGATAACGCAGCAAACAAAACACCCAGCGTGATTAACACCAAATAGTGACGTGTAAACGCAAAAGTAATGCTATTAGCAATGCCCATTAAACAGCAAAATATAACAATATAACGCCTATCGCCCTTTTTATCGGAATATTTAGCCAATAAAAAGCTACCCACAATACTGGCTAAAGCATTAACAGAAAAAAAAAGTCCAACTAGCCGTGAATTAACATTAACTTCAAAAGTTAGAAATCGACTTAAAGTAGGAGATTGTAAAGCACCAGCAATACCAACAATAAAAGTTGTGACTAGAAATGCGACAAAAATAGTGCTTTGCTTTTGGCGAAACGAAGATACATTAGCCATAATAATACACAATAGATGAATTTACGTTAATTATATACATAAAATCGGCATAAACGTAACAAAATTAAGGCTAAAATAAAGTTGATTAATTTTTTGCTGATTTATTACGGATAAAATCAACATTTAACTACTTATTAGCGAACCATAAATTTGCAAGGCTCGCAAGCTTTGCCTGCTAAAAGCCCCAACTTGCGCGGGGGCTTTATTCTTATCTATATTGTCCTCTCAGGCACCATAAGACCTTCTGCTCCCTAAGGATTAAGAACTAAACGCTAAGGAGTAGTGCAAACAGCAA
Source organism: Gilliamella sp. (assembly GCF_024104075.1). NCBI lineage: Bacteria > Pseudomonadati > Pseudomonadota > Gammaproteobacteria > Orbales > Orbaceae > Gilliamella > Gilliamella sp. The sequence goes on from NZ_JAGGHR010000008.1 coordinate 80,035, forward strand.
AGCCGCTGTAGTAATCGCTGTAACTGCCGACGCCGCCGTAGTACGAGTAGACAGTGAACTGAACGCTATCTGTATCTGTAGCGTCACTTGTCCAGAAGGTGTCGAAGACAAAGTCCGCATCAGTGTAGTAGGACATAGCGCCCCACTCCGTGAAAAAGCCTGCTCCTATGTGACGCTGATAGCCAGTAAAACCTGAGGATGGATTAGCGCCATCTATGTCATTTACACATGGGTACCAACGATTATCTACACCACACTTCGCATTAGTTAAATCTCTTATCCGTGGTATTCGATAACCCAAACTATTACACCATGTGGTTTGATTAGAAAGGCTAGCCCCTTGACCTCCCCGATTGACGAACCACTGCCTCAATTCAAATCCATACCGAACCTCATTACCACTTCTATCCCTACCGATTAATTCAAATGTCTGTGGCAAAGATGGCACGGTAATTTGACTAGGATTAGAATTGCTCCACTGGCTTCTTGCCTCTGGACCATTCAACGTTACCCGTGTTACATTCTTGGATTTATCTCTAATCCATTTATCTTCGTTTGTACCTTGGTTTGGTAATATCCAACTCACCGTTGCTCTTATACTACCACTTGTGATAACGGTCCAAGTAAACTGACTTGCATCTATCCCACCTATATCCAAATCAAAATACAATCCATCTGACCCCGTAGTTGGAAAATTTAAACCGTAAGATGATGGGGTTGTTGACTGAACTAAAAAACCCTTAACTGGATTCCATATGTTAGCTGGACCTGCATAGCGTGGGTCGTCCCAATCCAAGCCAGTTCCAGTTGTGCCACCATACAATAAATTCGGCCTGACCGAACAAATAACTGGCGGTAACGGCAAAGTGATATAATATTCCGCTGTCCCTCCGTAAAACCTACTACTATTCGGCACGCCATACTGCGTAGTTAAAGTTCCCCCTGAACTATCTAAGGTTACCTTATAAGGTGCATTACATATATCTAATGCATCGCCACGACTAACAGCATTTCCATCTTTATCAGTTATTGCTAACGATATACTTCCTAATGCGGTAACACCATTTGTACCCTGACCATCTCCATCATCATCTCCCCATTTACCTTGTGTCACTAAGTCATTTATATTTATTGAGACGCTTAATGGCGGGACTATCATTTCAATATCAGCCAAGGTATCCCCTACATTAGGTAACTTGATTGGCGCTGTTGGTGATGAAGAATTATTTTGCGATGTAAATGTTCGACCATCTGATAACTTAATACCTAATAAGTCCTCTGTTTTAGTCACTTTAGTAACACCACCATCAAAGGTTAAATAAGGCTCAGTACCGTGAATGCGCTCAGAAGTCGTGGCCGATAATGCCTGTGATTCTAATGAGTACGGCAATAATAACAACGGTGCTAATGCCAATGGGATTTTTGAAAATAATTTTGTGAATAATTTCGATAATAATCTGAGAGATAATTGCGATGATATAATGGAGTTTTGTGTAAAAACTCGTCGAATAGGATTATTTGATAAATTTAATACATAGGTTTGCCAGTGCCTTGTGCCTTGTGCCTAAAATGGTACTGCATTTTGTTCCACCTGTCAAGTAATATTTTGTTTTATTTAGA
>NZ_JAGGHR010000009.1:0-69842 GCF_024104075.1 Gilliamella sp.
AGACACCAGACACCAGCACTGGCAAACCTATGTCTTAAGTTTATCAAATAATCTTATTCGACGAGTTTTTTCACGAAACTTATTTATACCTTCCAAATTATTTCTCAACGAATTATCGAAATTATCGCTCAAATCACCTAAAACAGCTTTGTTAGTATCAGCACTGTTATTATTGTCATCGTCATGGAATGTACAGGCAAATGGTAAAAAGGTTAGAGCGGGTAATCGTAGTGATGCAATAATAATACCGTCGCCAGTTATCAATTATGTAAGGCCAAATCTAAATTTTGGTGACGACGAATATGCAGGCCAAGCTAGCTTATGGAATCCTGATAAGGGCTTTTTAGTACAATCAATTGATTTTGAATCAATTCATCCTGAATTATACAACCTCAATTTCCCGACCACAGGTATGCATAATTTATATTTTGATTTACTTATAACTGGAGTAAATATAAATAAATTGACATGGGAACCCGTTACTTTGGGGGGAATCACTGCGACAGTGACAAATGTTGTAGCTAATGATAGGTGGATCCCTGATGAAGATAAGGGACAAGTTGTCGCCCGTGTTAAGCTAACAGGTCCAGAGGCAAGAAATCAATGGTACAATCCACATCCTAACCCAATTGCTAAGCCAAGGTTACCGCAGACGTTTGAGTTAGTGGGTAGGGATATTAGTACCGCTGATGAGGTAGTAAAATATGGATTTGTGTTAAAGCAGTGGTTCGTCAATCGGGGTGATCAATTGAAAACTTATAGTGACCAGTTAGCATGGTGTAATAGTTTGGGGTATCGAATGCCGAGGATAAGGGATTTAACCAATTCGAAGTGTGGTGTAGATAATAATTATTTCCCATGTATAAATAACATAGATGGTGCTACGCCGTCATCAGGTACTCTATTTTACCAGCGTCACATAAGAGCAGGATTTTTTACGGAGTGGGGCCGCATGGACGACTACGCTGGTGCGGGCTTCGTTTTTTACGGCTACTGGACAGGCGACGCGGCAGGTAGCACCCGGTTCGCTGTCGACTCGGACGACGCCCGCGTCCGCCCAGCTAGCCACACCAATTATGCTGTTTGCATTGCGCCTTAGCTTTTAGCATTTAGTTCTTAATCTGTATGAAAACGCCGAGTTGTTTACACTTCATAATTAAAATAATCCTCTAAAGACTCATAAGGCGTTTTGCCTGAAATCGCTTTATGGGGTTTAATGGTATTATAAAAATTAATAAAGCGTTTCAGTTTTTGTTTTCTATCTTTTGAATTGCTAAATATTTGCCGATTATGCCACATCGCAATTCAAAGTTTGTATCACTCTTTCGGCTTTCACATCGGTTTGACAGGTTGGATTGGTACATTTTTGCTTGATACAGCGATTATCACGCAGTTTATCTAAACAAATATTTATCTAACAAACAAAGACTGTCCAATTTTTGTCAAAAAGTTTCAGGAAAACACCGTGTTTAAGTAAAAAAACAAAAAAATCATGTTAATACTAGAAAATAATTTTTCTAGTTTGCTGTTTCGTTTGATTTATAAGTAAAGATAAACCTTTGGTATCAACCTGTAGCATTTTGCTTGGATAGGTTTTGTAATAGCGTTTAGCCAAATCAATGGCCGTCGTTTTTTCTTTATGATATAAACGCCATATCGCTTGCTGGTGATAAAGCGCTAATTTTGTTTTTTACGACTAATTATTACAGTAGTTTCTCAAATTACCGTAAACAATATTAGTAATATCCTACACATAAGACATCAAATAATATGATGCCTATTGAATTAAAAACACGAAAACAGGCAGCTTAATTTTCTACGTGAGAGTGTACTAAGTTTGGGGTATTTACATCGTGAGTATTTATTTTACCTATTTAGAAACACAACACAGCGAAGGTTTGAGTTTGTATTTTTTATTGTTTAATTATATTTACTATTTTTTTACTGTTTATTTATTTTTGTTGAGAATAATTCGCATTTTTACACTAAAAATAACTTCATTTCTTTCTAAAATATGTATTTTTAATTTTATATGATTATTTATATCAGCACTGTTGTCATTTTTAGGAAGCGTAATGTCATTTTTTACTCTTAACCAGTTACCTTTAGGCCACGAGGCGGTTATTACTAGGTTGTTACCCGAATCGTTACCTTTTCGTCGAAAGTTACTTGCAATGGGGATTACACCAGGGTGTAAGGTTCTGGTTGTGCGAGTTGCACCATTTGGTGATCCGATTGAAATTAAAATGCGTGGATTTTGGCTTTGTTTGCGTCGTAAAGAAGCACAAGCTATTGAAGTTATGGAGGTAAGTAAATGAAGATAGCATTAATTGGTAACCCTAACTGTGGTAAGACGACATTATTTAATTTATTAACTGGCTCAAAGCAACGTGTAGGAAATTGGCCTGGAGTGACTGTTGAACGTAAGACAGGTGTTTTTACTTATCATAATGCACAATATGAAGTCGTTGATTTGCCTGGTACATATTCGATCGAACCAGACCCACTTAGTGTTTCACAAGATGAGCTTATCGCACGTCAGTTTGTGTTGTCTGATAGTGATAGTGTTATTATTAATATTATGGATGCAACTAATTTGCAACGTAGTCTGTATTTAACTTGTCAGTTAATTGATTTGCAAGTGCCAATGATTGTTGTATTAAATATGATGGATGCAGTTAAAGCCATGGGCGAACAGATTAATGTTGATATGTTGTCAACACTGTTAGGTTGCCCTGTTGTGGCATTATCATCAACCCAAAAAATGGGGCTATCGTGCTTTTATCAACAAATCGAAAACATGGTAATCACGCCACAAGTAGCTCAACCGTCGATTGATTTGCTTGGCGATGATCAGCAAGCGGTGATTAATCGTTGTATTTGTGAGTTACCAGATGATAGTGTTGTGCATCAATTCAATCGTTGGCAATTGATGGATGCGTTATTAGATGATTCGCGTTATAACTTACTCGAATGCGAAAAAGAGATGTTTGCAAACTGCCGTTCATTGCTTGCAAAATGGTGTGATAATGAAATTGATGTGGCGCTTGCTAGTGCACGTTATGATACGATTGATACAATTTGTAAGAAAGTGATTGATAAACCACGTGAACTTAGTCGTCGATTTTCAGATATATTGGATAATATTACTTTAGGGCGTATTACTGGTATTCCGTTCTTTTTACTCGCAATGTATGCCATGTTTATGCTAGCAATTAATTTTGGGGCTGTGTTTATTGATTTTTTTGATGTGCTGTGTGGTACTATCTTTGTCGATGGCACAACGCAGTTACTTCATGCTATCAATGCACCGAATTGGCTTACGGCTGTTTTAGCTAATGGGATTGGCCGCGGCATTCAAACTGTTTCAACTTTTATTCCTGTCATTGGGGCGATGTTTTTTTGTTTATCTTTTTTGGAAGATTCTGGTTATTTGGCGCGAGCAGCAATGGTAATCGATCGGCTGATGCGTTGCATTGGTTTGCCGGGAAAAGCATTTGTGCCAATGTTAGTGGGATTCGGTTGTGGTGTGCCAGCCATTATGGGCACGCGAACGTTAGAAAGTACACGTGATCGTATTATGTCGATCTGTATGATTCCTTTTATGTCATGTGGAGCAAGATTGCCGGTGTATGCTTTATTCGCTGTGATATTTTTCCCTAAAAATGCTTCTTTAGTGGTGTTTGCCTTATATTTGCTTGGTGTAGTTGTGGCAATGATAACCGGATTTATACTTAAATTTACGCTATTAAAAGGTTCATTAACACCGTTTATTATGGAAATGCCAGTGTATCGTATTCCGACTTTAAGTAGTCTAATTAGTTTAACTTGGCAACGTTTAAAGTCGTTTATTTTTAAAGCAGGTAAAGCCATTGTGTTGATGGTAACAATATTAAGTATGCTTAATTCATGGGGGAGTGATGGTTCGTTTAGACACGAAAGTTCGCAGGACTCTATGCTTTCTGTTGTTAGCCAAACAATCACTCCAGCATTTGCACCAATGGGGATTAAACACGATAATTGGCCCGCAACGGTGGGAATTTTTACGGGTATTTTTGCTAAGGAGTCGGTGATTGCAACGCTTAATTCGCTTTATTCGATGGGCGATGACAATGAGCAAGCAACCAAGTCATTTGATTTATCACAAGGGATTGTAGATGCGTTGGCAACGATTCCTAAGAATTTAGTTGATCTATCAGATGCAGTATTAGATCCACTAGGGTTTAATACAGTTTCACAAAATATTGATTCACTTCAGTCTGATTTGGATGTAAATTCGGTAACAATTTCTCAAATCAAGGGCGCTTTTGGTTCGTCTTCGAATGCGATGAGTTATTTGATCTTCATTTTACTTTATACACCTTGTGCTGCTGCATTAGGAGCTGTGTACCGAGAGGCTGGTTTTAGATGGATGATATTTGTGGCAATTTGGACTTTTACTATCGCATGGCTAACAGCAACGATTTATTATCAATTTACTTTGCTTGGGCATTCTACTATGGCAGGTTGGTGGCTTTTGGGATGTAGTGTATTTATTGTTGTAGCACTATTGTTTATGCGTACTTTAGGGCGATATTCATCATTTAACCAACAAACGGAACCGAATCTACAACAGTGTAAAGAATCATCATGCTGTCAGTAAGTAGCTGGCTAGCTAATTTGTAAAAATATAGATAGAGAAAAGATTTGTGATTTTTCTGTAACTTTAATTATCGGATTATTGCTATGTTAATAACGTCGATTCGTGATTATGTACAATTAAAAGGCCGTGTACCATTGCAAGATGTTGCACGCCATTTTCGTTTACCTGAAAGTGCAGCTGAGCAGATGTTAGGGTTTTGGATTAAAAAAGGGATGATAAAGCTCATAGTACAAGATCAGCTATTGTTTTGCCAAACTAATAAGTGTCACTCTTGTTCAAACTGTCACTTAGCTGGTAATGTTGAATATGTTTGGGTTTAATTGAATCATGAATCAGTAACTTTTTACATTTATAATGTGTTGTCAATTATTTTGTTGCATCATAGATAAATGATGCTAATTAACGCTGATTTGATTTTGTGATTAAATTCACAAAATTAATTTTATTTGTATGGATAAGCTAGCAAACATGGATAAGTGATTCTATATTATCAGAGTCTGAGGCTACATTTTATGTTTTTAGCCTATCTGATTTTTGACAACAAGATAGATTAATGACCACCTCATGACAAAGTCGTTTTATTGTTGAATAAATGTTATTATACTTTCATTATAGTAAAACGTTGTATGAGGATAAAATGTATGAGTCAATTAGATGAATTTAAAAAATTAACTGTAGTGGTAGCCGATACTGGTGATATCGATTCTATTAAGCAGTTTTCCCCCGAAGATGCAACAACCAATCCTTCCCTCGTTTTGAAAGCAGCGCAACTTCCTCAATATCGTTATTTAATTGATTCTGCAGTTGAAACTGCGAAAAAAATTGGTGGCAGTAAAGAACAACAATTAGTTAATGCGTGTGATCAGGTTGCAGTTAATATTGGCGCCGAAATTTTAAAAACAGTTCCTGGTCGTATTTCGACCGAAGTGGATGCTCGTTTGTCTTTTGATAAACAAGGATGTATTGAAAAGGCACGTAAAATTATTGCACTTTATGAAGAAAAGGGTATTGATAAGTCACGTATCTTAATTAAAATTGCTTCAACTTGGGAAGGTATTAAAGCGGCTGAAGTGCTAGAAAAAGAAGGGATAAACTGTAATTTAACTTTGCTATTTTCGTTCGCACAAGCACGTGCTTGTGCTGAAGTAAATGCATTTTTAATTTCGCCTTTTGTGGGCCGAATCTATGATTGGTATCAAGCTAAAAAATCAATCGAACCTTATGTTGCGGATGAAGATCCGGGCGTAATTTCTGTGCGTAATATCTTTAATTATTATAAACAACACGGTTATAAAACTATTGTTATGGGGGCTAGCTTCCGTAAGGTCGATCAGATTTTAGCATTAGCAGGTTGTGATAGATTGACAATTTCGCCTAACTTACTGGCCGAAATGCAACAATCAAATACGCCTGTTGTACAGAAGCTCAATCCAAATCAAACCATAGTTGCTCGTCCTGCGCCAATGACTGAGGCCGAATTTAGATGGCAACATAATAGCGATGCTATGGCAGTTGAAAAATTAGCCGAAGGGATTCGTGCTTTTGCCGTTGACCAAGGCAAATTAGAAGACATGATTAGCGCATTGTTATAATCGTATAAAACAATTGGGGAGTATGCTCCCCATTTTTATGCTATTTTCTTTCGTTAATTTAAATAACGATTTTGCAAGTGATGTTAACCTTGCAGGTATTAACAAATTTAAACTCAAAATTTTTTGGAGATGATGACATGAATGCAACCACACTATCTCACCGCGAACTGGCGAATGCGATAAGGGCATTAAGCATGGATGGCGTGCAAAAAGCGAAATCAGGCCATCCTGGTGCACCTATGGGTATGGCGGATATGGCCGAAGTACTTTGGCGTGGCTTTTTAAAACACAATCCAACCAATCCTAAATGGGCTGATCGTGACCGCTTTGTTTTATCAAATGGTCATGCATCTATGTTGATTTATAGCCTATTGCATTTAACTGGTTATGATGTGACGATTGATGATCTTAAAAATTTCCGTCAGTTGCATTCAAAAACTGCAGGACACCCTGAATATGGTTATGTGCCAGGTGTCGAAACAACCACAGGCCCACTTGGGCAAGGTATTGCCAATGCTGTAGGTATGGCAATCGCTGAAAGAACATTAGCAGCTCAATTTAATAAAGCAGGCCATACTATTGTTGATCACCATACTTATGTGTTTATGGGCGATGGTTGTATGATGGAAGGAATATCGCACGAAGTGTGTTCATTAGCAGGTACGCTAAAGCTAGGTAAACTAATTGCATTTTATGACGATAATGGAATTTCAATCGACGGTGAGGTAGAAGGTTGGTTTACTGATGATACCGCAAAACGTTTTGAATCTTATGGTTGGCATGTTATTCGTGGTATTGATGGCCATGATGCTAAAGCCTTAAAAGAAGCGATTGAACAAGCGCAAGCCGTAACCGATAAACCATCTTTATTAATGTGTAAAACGGTAATTGGTTTTGGTTCGCCAAATAAAGCAGGTAGCCATGAAAGTCACGGCGCACCATTAGGCGATGCCGAAATTGAAGCAACCCGTAAAGCACTAGGTTGGAATCACCCAGCTTTTGAAATTCCTAAAGATTATTATGATGCTTGGGATGCGAAAGCAAAAGGTAAACAAGTAGAAGATGAATGGAATGCTCGTTTTGATGCTTATGCTAAGGCTTACCCTGATTTAGCTAAAGAATTCAAGCGTCGTGTTAATGGTGATTTGCCTGCAAATTGGTCACAAATTGCTAACGATGTGGTGAATAAACTCCAAGCAAATCCAGCAACTATTGCAACTCGTAAAGCATCTCAAAATGCTATCGAAGCCTTTGCTCCTGCATTACCTGAGTTTTTAGGTGGTTCAGCAGATTTAGCACCAAGTAACTTAACCATGTGGTCAGGCTCTAAAGAAATTTTAGCTAATGCTGATGGTAACTATATCCATTATGGTGTGCGTGAGTTTGGTATGTCAGCAATCATGAACGGTATTGCCTTACATGGCGGATTTATTCCTTATGGTGCAACATTCTTAATGTTTATGGAGTACGCACGCAATGCTATTCGTATGGCTGCGTTAATGAAAATCCGTTCATTATTTGTTTATACACATGATTCAATTGGCTTGGGTGAAGATGGCCCAACGCATCAACCTGTTGAACAAATGGCAAGCTTACGTGTTACACCAAATGTGAGTACTTGGCGCCCATGTGACCAAGTGGAGTCAGCTATTGCTTGGCAGTATGGTATTGAGCGCAAAGATGGTCCAACTGCATTAATCTTTTCAAGACAGAATTTAAAACAACAAGAACGTACAGCTGAACAATTAGCCAATGTCTATCGAGGCGGTTATATCTTAAATGATTGTACTGGTACTCCAGAGTTGATAATTATTGCTACTGGTTCAGAAGTAGAACTTGCAGTTGAAGCTTATCATCAACTCACACAAGCAGGTAAAAAAGTGCGAGTTGTGTCAATGCCATCAACTGATGCGTTTGATAAACAAGATAGCACTTATAGAGAGTCAGTATTGCCATCATCAGTGACAGCTCGCCTAGCTATTGAAGCTGGTATCAGCGATTACTGGTATAAATATGTTGGTCTTAACGGCAAAGTCGTTGGCATGACAAGCTTTGGTGAGTCAGGTCCAGCTGATCAACTATTTAAAGCATTCGGCTTTACTGTTGAAAATGTAATAGCTCAGGCAAATAGTTTATTAAAATAATAATAGAATAATTATCAATCAAATGCCATCTGATCTAATGATGGCATTTTATATCTGTCTATGATTATAAACCTAATAGGGATTAGGATCTTTTTTTAGTTTATCAAATTGATATAATTTATTGTTATCCCAGCCTTTAACTTTGATATTTTGTTGTTCTGGTATTTGAGAAAGTTCGTTTTCCATATAATTATGGTTTACGTCTAATTTTATACCCATCCAGTTACTCAATAGATAAACTAATTGGAATCCCGATACTTGTTTATTAATTTTTTGCTGGGGTGTTTTATCTGAATCAAAAAAGATAAATGGGACACGATAACTATCTTGATATTCTGAATTGTGTCTTAAGTCATTATGTTGATCTGCATGCGCAAGCCCATGATCTGCAAAGTAAACAACTGAATAATCTTGATTATATTTTTTTAGTATACTGATAGTTTGTGCAATAAGATCATCTGTTTCTTTAATACTACTAACATAACATGATATATTTTTATTATTCAGATCAAACTGCACATTAAATTCTAATCGCTTACAAAAGTTAGAGTGTGAACCAATTAGGTGCATAACAATAAGTTTTGGTTTGCTATTTTCTGTCGATAAAATATTATCTAATTCAGGTAATAATAAAGTATCATGTTTTCCTCTCGATGATTTACCATTATATTCACCTTTTTTAGTGTAAAATGAATGTTGTGCATAAGAGGCAATACGAGGTACCGTAATTTCAATTGTGCCTAACTTACCTTGATTTGAAAGCCAATAAGTTTCAAATCCTGCCTCATTAGCAATGCTAACAATATTATTATTTAGTTGTGCATTGACTTTTTTGTCGTCTAAAAAGATTGATTGACTAATTAAATGTGGAATTGATGATTGGGTATTTGGTGCAGGTGTTATTAATCCATCCCAAATAATGCTGGCTTGGGTGCGAGCAAAGGGAGTATTGTCAAGTTTAAAACCATAAGCGCTCATATAGTCTTTACGAACACTTTCGCCAATAATAATAATATAGTTCTTTTTTTGAGGATTAATAGATAAAATTGGGATAGTATTTGTTTGCTCAATTTGTTTTAATTGTTCTTGTTTTTCTTGAAAATAAAGTTTTGCACTATCGTAAAATGAGAGAGAAAACTCAAAAATAGGATACTTTAAGTTATTCAATAAAGTAGTTGATATTGTATTGAAAGAATTTGGATTATGTTTTATTACAGCTTTAATTGGTCTATAAAAACATAGCCCTAATACAAAAATAAGTAAATAGAAATTGTTAATTTTTGGAAATGAAAATCTTTTAAATAATATAATAAAAATTAATGCTAAGATTAGAGGAGCAAAATAAAAATAAACTGATAGTTGTGAACAGAATTCCGTCATTTCATCAAAATCTGTTTCAGCAATAGCACTAATTACGGCAACATTAGGTGGACCATAATAAAATCCAATAGGAAAATAGATAGCAGCTATTACAAACCAAATGCAGAAAAAGATTCGAAAAAAAGTAAGTCGAGCTAAAAAAGTAAGAGAAAAGTAAGTTAGAAATATGCGATCAAATCTTTGCTCGTAACCTAATAAGTAAACAAGCAAAATAGAAAGACAAAGACACACTCCATGTGAAAGTATATTTTCTTTTTTTATCATAGTAACTATATTTATTATATCAATTTTTGGTTTCAAGAATTATAAATTTATTCAAATATTTGACAATAGGTTTTGATAAAAAATATCCAATATTTTAATTGTGAGTATTAGTATCGACGAGGAGAAAGTGATGAAGTTTCTTATGTCTAGGGTTTACCACCATGGACTAATGTTAGAACTTCGATGGGATGGTTGCTTGTCCATAATTATTGAAAGATTAACCTATTTATGTTTATTTATTGAATAATCAATAAGTTGTTATTAATAAAATGAGGTTAATCTTTTTTATTTTATTGAATGTCTTTAATAAATAACTTTATCTTGATGCCTGCTCTAAAATAACTTCAACAGGTTGTTTTTGAATATAGATCATCCTAGCTATTAATAGTAATGCCGCAACAGCAAGTCCTGATATAATACCTATCCAAAAACCAGCTGCGCCAATTGGCTGAATGATTAGGTCGGTTAATCCTAGAACATAACCAACCGGCAATCCGACTACCCAATAAGAAAGTAGAGTAATAAAAAAAATGCTTTTAGTGTCTTTATAACCTCGAAGCACATTACTAGCTACTACTTGTAAATAGTCAGACGCTTGATAAATAGCGAGTAAAATAATAAGTTGCATACAAATAGCAATTACAGCATTTTCTTGTGTAAATATGGTGATGATTTGTGAACTAAAAATAACTAAAATTAATGCAACTATAATGGCGATTGCTAAGGATATGGCTAAACTAATGTAAGAAGTTTGTTTGGCTAAAACTGGTTTTCTTTTGCCCAGTAAATAACCGACACGAATACTAGTAGCAACCCCAAGAGATAATGGAATAGCGAAGGTTAAACTGCTGATGGTGAATATAATTTGATGTGCAGCAACGGTTATTTGACCTAATGGGGCAATTAATAATGCAATCACAGCAAATAAGCTCATTTCAAAAAAGTAAGCGAGAGCAAGAGGAGTACCAAGCACAACAATTTTTTTGATTATAGCAAAATCAACTAGTTTGGTGATTGGTGTTAGGCGAATGTCGCGTTGGCTTGCGCTAGTGAGTGTATATAAGCGTATTAATATAAACATGAGCCAAAAGATGATTGTCGCTGTAATGCCACAGCCGACCCCACCAAAAGCAGGTAAGCCTAATTTTCCATAGATTAAAACGTAATTAATTGGAATGTTGGCAAGAAGGGCAATGAATATAATCACCATGGCTGGCTTTGTGTTTGATAGCCCTTCACATTGATTGCGGTAGACCAAGAAAAGCAAGAATGCTGGCACACCCCACATTATGGCACGTAAAAATTTGGTTGCCACGTCCATCATTTCTGGATCAATAGGGTGATCGTCCGAGCTTCTTAAGTTTATTATTAGGTCGGAATGATAGAGAACTAACATCATAAGCACTGATAATACCAATGCGATGACAACGCCTTGCCGAGTATGATCGGCAACTTGGTTTCGTTTAGCTGCACCATTTAGGTTTGAAATAATTGGCGTTAAAACGGTGAGTAAGCCTTGCCCAAATAAAATTGTTGGTAACCAAATTGAAACTGCAATAGCCACTCCAGACAGGGCGGTTTTACTATAATTTCCTGCCATAATGGTATCGACAAAAGTGATTGCGGTTTGCGATACTTGCGCAATTAGCACCGGAACTGCCAATTTAACCAGATTTTTTACTTCGTGTTTATAATGTTGTTTCATGGTGTTAATTAACGTTTAACCGTTCCCCATAGATCGTACTCATCGGAATGCTCAATGTTAACCTGAACAATATCACCGACTTTGACTTGGTTTTCTTCGTTTAAATAAACAACGCCGTCGATTTCAGGGGCATCAGCCATACTACGACCAATTGCGCCTTCTTCATCAACTTCATCAATAATGACAGCTAGCGTTTTGCCAATTTTGGCTTGTAATTTTTGCGTTGAGATTTTTTGTTGTAATTGCATAAAGCGATCAAAACGTTCTTGTTTTATTGCTTCAGGAATTTGATCGGCAAGTTTATTGGCTTCAGCACCTTCTATAGGACTGTATGGAAAGCAGCCAACGCGATCTAATTGCGCTTGTGATAAAAAGTCGAGCAGTAATTCAAAATCTTGTTCTGTTTCACCAGGGTAACCAACAATAAAAGTTGAACGTAACGTGATATCAGGACAGATTTCTCGCCATTTATGGATACGTTCTAAGGTTCTTTCAATGGTTCCAGGTCGTTTCATTGATTTTAAAATTGTTGGACTTGCGTGTTGTAATGGCACATCTAAATAAGGCAAAATTTTACCATCCGCCATTAATGGAATTAGATTATCGACACTTGGATAAGGATACATATAATGCAATCTGACCCAAATACCCAAATTTGATAACTGTTCGCAAAGCGTTTGAATATCAGTTTTTAATGGCATTCCATTCCAGAAACTGGTCCTGTTTTTGATATCAACGCCGTAAGCTGAAGTGTCTTGTGCAATAACTAATAATTCTTTAACACCACTGTCGGCTAGTCGTTTTGCTTCATCAAGTACGTTACCAATAGGGCGACTAATCATTTTACCTCGTAATGATGGAATAATGCAAAATGTACAACTATGATTACAACCTTCAGAAATTTTTAGGTAAGCATAATGTTTTGGTGTTAGTTTTATACCTTGTTGGGGGACTAGACTGGTAAATGGATTATAAGCAGGTTTTGGTGCATATTTATTAACATGATTTAGTACCGCTTCATAGCTGTGTGGACCTGATATTTCAAGTACTTTTGGGTGTACAGTCCTAATTTGATCTTCTTTGGCACCAAGGCATCCAGTTACAATGACTTTGCCGTTTTCATTAAGAGCTTCGCCGATTGCTTCTAGAGATTCTTGCACTGCACTGTCAATAAATCCACAAGTGTTTACAATGACCAGATCGGCATTGTCATAGCTAGGTACGACTTGATAACCTTGTGTACGCAGTTCGGTTAAAATTCGTTCAGAGTCAACTAAATTTTTAGGACAGCCAAGGCTCACAAATCCAATTGTAGGGGGTAACATATTCATAGTATTTATAATAGTGTGTTATATTAAAGAGGTATTGTTTGAGAATTCAATAAACTATATTTGTTAATTATCGTTTACAAATCAAAATAAAGTCGGCATTTTATCACATTTCATCATAGTTAATATACCGATTTTCTAATTTCAAATTTACATTAACAATGCTTTAGCTTATCTATTAAGTATTAGTAATAACTCGGAAAGTAGTTCGTTTGAATAAAAAGAATTATTTATTAAGTATTTCTCTGATATTTATCAGTATAAAATAAAGCCTTTATTGACAATAAAGGCTATTAAAAAAATAAAAAGTTAACAATCAAGTTATATTATTTTAATGCATTAATGATTTCGTCAATTTGACGATCTATGCTTTCAGCACCACCACCAGACAAATACCAAAGATCAGGAGTTAAATAAACAACCTGTGTTTTGCTTTTGTTTAATACTTTTTGTGAAAAAAAGTGCTCAGCCATACCTTGATTGCCGATTGCTTTGCTACGATCAACAACAAAAATAATATCAGGTTTGACTGATTTAATGTAATTATCATCAATAAAAATTGGTTTTGGTTTGCCTATTAAGTTATTTGCGGGCATAACGGTGAGTGGTACCGCTCGTTTAACATCTAGTACATCGTGAATCAATGCCGCGCTGGAACTTGAATTGATAAGAATCATCTTCCCATCGTTATGAATAGCAACAACAGCTTTTTTAGAACTAGCTTCGGCTACTGCTCGGGCATGTTGAATTTTTTCATCTAATGACTGAATAATATTATCAGCTTTACTCTCTGTGCCTGTAATATTTGCCAGTAGGTGGATATGATTTTTGGTTGATTCAACATAATTTTGGGCGTTAACACTTAAATTAATGACAGGTGCAAT
Organism: Gilliamella sp.; assembly: GCF_024104075.1. NCBI lineage: Bacteria > Pseudomonadati > Pseudomonadota > Gammaproteobacteria > Orbales > Orbaceae > Gilliamella > Gilliamella sp. The sequence continues at coordinate 13,940 of NZ_JAGGHR010000009.1, forward strand.
TTTAGATAGATCTTCAGTTTTACTAGCTTGACGGCCATCAATAATAATTAAATCTGGCTTAACTTGTCTGATTGCATCAATATTGGGTTCTTTCATATTGCCTGTATCGGTAATTGATGTTTTGTTAAATTGTTGCAAATAAGAAGGGATAACTGATAGTGGAGTTGCAACAACTATCGAACCTTTACCTAACGCATCTAAAGTATCTAATGCCCCATAGTTCATGACAACAACTTTTTCGGGCGACTTAGGAACTTGTACCGTTTGGTTGTTGGCAGTTACACTCATTGTTGTCGTTGATTGGCAACCAGTTAAACTTAATATAATCGATGCAATACTACTTAAAAATATCTTTTTCTTTTTATTCATCTCAAATTTTCCTGTGTTTATATAAATGATAATTATTATCATTTAACAAAAAGGATTTGTCTAGCTATAAATAATTTTTTAAAGATATTGATAATCATTCTCATATAGTGTAGTCTTCATATATCTTATAAATCTATAAATGTCATTATAAATAATAGGGTTATAACAATGAAAGCAAAAAAGAAGATTAAATTGGCTACAAATGTCATTAATACTAGTATTTTGTTGTCATTATCGACAGCTGCTATAGCAGCTAGCAATTCAGATACTGACACCATGGTTGTTACTGCATCGGGGTTTTCTCAACAAGTCAAAGAAGCACCAGCTACCATTTCGGTAATTACACCAGAAGAAATTGAAAAAAAACCTTATCGTGATGTCACAGATGCGTTGAAGGATATTCCTGGAGTAAATATTACTGGTGGTGGTGATTCTACTGATATTAGTATTCGAGGCATGGATGCCAAATATACCCTAATATTAGTAGATGGCAAAAAGGTTAGTACCCGCGAAACAAGACCAAATAGTGATAATTCAGGATTTGAACAAGGATGGTTACCACCATTAACGGCAATTGAACGTATTGAGGTTGTGCGAGGCCCTATGTCGTCATTATATGGTTCTGATGCGATGGGAGGGGTTGTTAATATTATTACCAAAAAAGTGTCAAATAAATGGCAAAGTGGTATACGTTTAGAATCGGTTATTCCTTATCGTTCAAAAGAAAAAGATACATATACTGGCAGTTTTTCGACCATGGGACCGATTATTGATGACGTTTTAGGTATACAACTTTATGGGCAGTATTCAAATCGCCATGAAGATAAATTTCTTGCTGGCCATGCAGGACAAAAATTACGTAGTTTAAATGGTAAATTATCTTTAAATGCTACAGACACACAAAAATTTGATCTCGATTTTGGCCGAGCTTTACAAAATAGTAATGCAACTGCAGGAAAAACAAGAGATAAATCTAGAAGTGATTTTAATAGAGATAATAGACGAAATACGTTTGCTTTAACACATAATGGTTTGTTTGGTGATGTTTCTACAACTTCATTTGTCTCTTATGAAGGAAATAATAACCCAAAAAGGAACATGAAAATTCGTAATACGGATGTAGATACACGTGTTACTATTCCTTTTAGTATTAACATGCTGACTTTAGGCGGAAAATATAATTATCAAGAGTTGCATGACGAAGGAAATCAACTAAAAACGACATTATCTAAAATTGATCGTTGGAATTATGCGTTATTTGGAGAAGATGAGTTACGTATTTTAGAAAATTGGAGTTTAACATTAGGATTACGTTATAACAAAGATGAAAATTATGGTAGCAACTGGAACCCAAGAGTTTACAGTGTGTGGAATATTGATGATAACTTTACGTTAAAAGGCGGTTATTCTACTGGTTATGCTACACCACAATTACGTTATGTGGTGACAGATTGGGGGCAAGTTACTGGTGGTGGATATTCTGATGGTGTAATCATTGGAAATCCAGATTTAAAACCAGAAAAAACAAATAATTTCGAAATTGGTATAGGTTATACCAATGATTATGGTATTGATGCCTCTGCAACTGCATTTTACACAAAATATAAAGACAAAATTCAATCATATTATATTTGTAATCGTAAAAAAGGAAGCAAGTGCTTGTTGAATGGTTATAGTAAAAAGTTTGACTTTATACAAGGCCGTGAAAATGTTGGCAAAGCTGATCTTAAAGGCTTTGAATTTTCATTTAAAACGCCTTTATTTACTGATTTCCTATTAACATCTAACTATTCTTGGACAAAAACAGAACAAAAAAGTGGGCAATTTAAAGGACGATCTTTAAATCGAACCCCTAAACAAAAATTCAATACTCAATTAGATTGGTATGTCACCCAACAATGGGATTTATGGACAAAAATGGCCTATTATGGCATGGAATCGTCTAATAACCGTGATGGCACAAAAGTTGAATATCCTGGTTATACTTTCTGGGACATCGGTGCATCTTATCAAATACATAAACAAGCTAAGGTTTATGCTGGTGTTTATAATCTATTTGATAAAAATGTAACTAACGATGATTTTGGTAAAACCTTAGAAGGTAGACGATACTTTGTTGGGACTGAGGTTAATTTTTAATCATTAAGTAAATTTAATTTTGTCTATAATTTTAAGGCAGCTTTTTAATATAGCTGCCTTTTTAATGATATTATTCAATTAAATATTATTTAATCTGATCCTGCAATTAAATTTGTGTATTCATTTATTTATGAATTGCTTAATACGGTAATTTATTAAAAAATGAACATATTTATCCAAAACAAGAAAAGTGAAACGAGTCGGTTTATTTTAGAAAAGTTAATTGCTTCCTTCAAATGATAGATAGTAAAAATTTAGGATGGAACATTGCACTTATTTGTAGTGCTATTAATTGCGATTTATAATCAAATGAATTAAGTTCAATAATTAATTGTTCAGTAGCTTTTCATTGTACTAGGGAATTATTGACTGGACTATCAGGCTTTAACTTGATAGAAGAAAAAAATCAAGTGTTTAACTGATGGTTTTGTTGGTTTAATTTGATTGGATTTGAAGCCGTTTAAGATATTATCGCAAAACTATAATAGCTCTTCATGCTCAAAATCCAATCACAATAAAATTAATAATCCTTTAATAATCTCACAATCTCTTTAATATCATTTGGTGTTGTTTGGCAGCAACCGCCAATTAATTTTGCACCTAATTTTGTCCAGATTGGTAGTTGATTTTTGAAGGTGCAATCATGTTGATGGTTCTTGTGCCACTGTTTTGTTATTGGATCATATTGTTCACCTGAATTTGGATAAACAATTAATGGTTTGGTTGTAAGCTTATTTAGCACTTCTAATGCTGGAGTAACACTTTCTAACGCAATGCAGTTAATACCAAGGCTTACAATTTGCTCGAAGTTGTTTAAATAATCTATTACTTGTGATAATGGTGTGCCATCGCTAAGATGCTGGGCATCTTTTAATGTAAACGAAAACCATGCATTGATAGTTGGAAACTGCTGTATCAATTTAACTAACGCTTTAATTTCAGCAAAAGAAGGTAGAGTTTCACAAGCAAGGATATCAACTTGGGCATTAATCAAGGCTTGAATGCGATCACGGTGAAAATCAATAAATTCAGCTTCAGTTAGTTGATAGTCGCCAGTATATTCTGACCCATTAGCAAGATATGCTCCATAGGGACCAACTGACCCAGCAATCAATAATGTTTTATTTTGCTTTGTTTCATTCAAATACTGCTGTTTAGCTTGCTGTGCAAGTTCAACGCTTTTTTTTATTAATTTGATAGATTCATCAAACGTAATTCCTTTTTTTTCAAACCCTACTGGTGTGGCTTGATAGCTGGCGGTGATAGCGCAATCGGCGCCAGCTTTAAAATAGTCATAATGAACTTGATAGATCAGTTCGGGCTTTTCAATTAATACTTTTGCCGACCATAGACTATCATTAAGATCGCATCCACGGCGTTGTAGTTCACTGGCTAGTGCACCATCAATAATAATGTGACTTTTTTGTTTGAATAGTGCACTAATTGGATTATAACTTGTCATTTTTTACTGCTCGTTTTTGATAAGATTGGGTAAAGTGATGCGCAATAAAACAGACAATTACAAAAGGAATACCGCAATAAAGCGCAATGCGTTGTTCTGGATCGAATGCTAAACCAATGCAAGCAATCAAACACAGAATAAACCCTAAAATTGGCACAAAAGGGTAAAATGGTGCTTTATATTTTAAGGCATTTTTTTGATTTTCGGATAGTTGCTTTCTAAAAAAGTAATGTGAAATGCAAATACTTAACCAAACTGCTACCACGGCGAAGCCAGAAATAGCGGTTAATGCTACAAATACAGTATCAGGAGCTATCACGCTTGAAAATAACGCTAACAATCCACCAAGCATACTTACTGCAATAGCGATCATTGGAATACCTTTATTGGTTAATTTAGCAAAGCACTTTGGTAGTGTACCTTGATTAGACAACGACCACATCATACGCCCAGAGGCATAAAGTCCTGAATTAGCGGCTGATAAAATAGCGGTTACAATAACAAAATTAAATATATCAGCAGCATATGGAATACCGATATTTTCAAATACCATTACAAATGGACTAGTAATAACGCCAGCTTGATCCATAGGTAGTAGAGAGGCTAACACAATAATGGTTCCAATAAAAAAGAGAATCAATCTTAAAATTGTTGTTTTAATGGCAAGTGGAATCGATTTTTCGGGATTATGAGTTTCGCCCGCAGCAATACCAATTAACTCGGTACCAGAAAAGGCAAAATTAACTGAAACCATCGTCATGATAATTGGTGTTATACCATTAGGAAACCAGCCATTATCGGTAATATTGTGTAAAAAAGGTGCTGGCATGTCATTTTTCATAGGAACAAAACCAAAGATAGCAGCAGCTCCAGCAACAATAAAAATAATAATAGTGATGACTTTAATGATTGAAAACCAAAATTCACTTTCGGCAAAGAATTGAGCGGTTATAATGTTTAATGCAAAGATTACGATACAAAAAATTAAACACCAAATCCAGACCGAAACAGTAGGGAACCAATACTTCATACATAATCCAGCTGCGGTTAGACTTGAACCAAGTGCCACTGTCCAAGTTAACCAATACAGCCAAGCAACGGTATAACCAGTGCCAGGACTAATAAAGCGAGAAGCATAAGTGTGAAATGCACCTGTTTCAGGCATAGCGACAGCCAGTTCGCCTAAGCACAACATCACTAAATAAACAACTAATGCACCAATTAAATAAGCAATAATAGCGCCAATAGCCCCAGCAGTAGCAATAATATAACCAGTATTAAAAAATAAACCTGTGCCAATAACGCCACCCAGTGACAACATAATTAAATGACGGGTTTTCATGGTTCGTTTAAATTGGTTTTCTGTTGTGGATGATGAATTTGTATTCATAAATTTTTTTGCTTAAGTTAAAAATAATAAAATTCCGCCAAAATTAGTGGCGGAACTAAATAGGTTAATTTGAATAATAAATTAGCTAATTATAATTGTTCAAAGAATTCTTCTTTTGTTACTTTTTTACCATTTACGTTAACTTCATCACTATCTTTGGTTAGGCTTATATCAGAATAGATACCTTTGGTTTTACCATTGCTTGAAGTAAAATATTGAGAGCTACTAATGAAAAATGCGGACATCATTTGTAGGTTTTGATTTGCTTTAGCAATTTGTTCTGGTGTTACCGTGTTAGAGTTAGGATTTTCGATCTGTGCGGACGTATACGCTAATACATCAAATGGTGCTTCAAGTTTTAATTTTAGTGAGTCAATTTTATCGTAATCAGCTTCATCAATAGCTGTACTATCTACATCAGACATACTGAAAATTAGGTTAAGATTAATATCGCCTGCAGGATTGTGCCAATTCAATTTATTTAACGAAAAATTAATATAATGCTTTTGTTCTGTATCATCTGAGTCAGGATAACCTATTCCCAATTGATTAGTGAATAGATGCTTATCAAGTCCTTTAAAATCAATATCTATCGAGCCATAACCTAGATTTTGTTGTCCATAAATAATTGAATCTACACTACTTGAAAATGATCCATCGACAGTATTGGTGACGTCATTTAGGACATTTTTTTCGTCCATAACGAATTTATTAATAACAACCGAAACTGGTTTTGAATTAAATGATGCAGGGTAGGTTAATAAAATTTTATCAATTTCAATTTTAGTTGATATGTCAGAGCCAGTAGTATAACTACCAAAGGTGTACTTGCCTTCACCAAGTTCTAATGCACTATCAATTCTTGGAAAGAATGGAACTTCATTTTGGGTAACTTTTATTGCTTTGCTTGCTAGTTTAACGGTGATATATTCACCATAACTTATACCTGCATGTCCTGTAATAAAAGGCTGATTGCCCGCTAGCTTCCAAAGTGTCGGATTAGTTTTTTCGCTCATTTCATATTCTAACCAAGCCATTTTAGGCGCAAAACTTCCTTTGGCGAGTGCAGCGATAGGGAATGGACCATGATGAATAGTAATATCATCAGAAAATAAGGTTTTTGGTTGAGCATCGTCGCCTGTAGCATTTTGGAGTGATGCTGTAATAGTTAAATGCAATTTAGTTGAAAAGATATTCTTTTCATAATTACTTTTTATAATATTAAACGTGAAATCGTTTTGAGTTTGATTAATTTTGTTTGTAATTTGTACCAATTCATTATCGATGTTATTTTCGATCATGTTGCCTGTATGCCATGCAGTGCCTACGTAAGCAACCCCTAATACAGCAAATATTCCTATAGCAAGTGTGGTTTTTTTCATTATAGTTCTCTTAGTTATTTATTATATTTTAAATTATCATTCCTGATGATTTATAAAATCAACCAGCAAACTTTTAATATATTCAAAGTGATAAATTAATTGTAATCCTAGTTGTTATAATTTTAATCGATTTGAGCTTTCTAGGCGATAGTTTTTTGATTTTTTGTAAAATGCACCTATACAAGTTTAAATAAGTACCCTAGCATATTATGGTGCATATATTGTTAACTACTACGCTTGAATCTAAAATAATCGCCAAATTAACCAATATCATTGAAACATTTTATAATTTTTTTAGTGTCGCTAAAATAAATTAGAAATTTCCAAAAAAATCTTTTTTATCTAGTAATTGTCCATTTACCTTTACGCTTTGATTGCCTTTTGTATACTCCACATTAGAATAGATACCTTCTGTTTGATCTTTATTAAAGATAAAAAATGGTGATCTACTAAAAAACATTTTGGCATTGTTTTTTATTACAGCGCTTTCTTTTGCAATTTGTTCTGATGTAACTTGCTTAGTGTTAGGGTTTTGGATTTGTGCGGACAAACTAGCTAAAACATCAAACGGAGCTTCGAGATTGAATTTAAGTGTATTTATTTTGTCATAGTTTTCTACATCAGTATTTGAGCTATTTATTTCTGATATATTAAACAATAAGTTAACATTAATGTCGCCACTAGCATTGTGCCAATTCAATTTATTTAACGAAAATTCAATATTGTGTTTGTCGCTCTCACTTATGTCAGGATCAGTTGTTTCAAAGTGAGGATCGAAAAATTGTCTACCAACCCCTTTGAAGTTAATATCAAATGATCCACTACCTAGATTTTGTTGACCATAAATAATCGAACCAATACGACTTACAAGCGAACCTTCAATTGTATTATTGCTGTCATTTAAGATATTTTTTTGACTCATCACAATTTTGTCAATAATCACTGATTCGTTTTTCGGAGTGGATGATTTGAAATTTAATGTAATTTTATCAATACTGCTTTGCTCATCAATATTTCGATTTTTGTAGTTAGCACGACCTTTTGATTTTAAGTTGTCAATATTAAAATTCCCTTTTGAAAGATAGCTATCAAAATTGTATTTAACCTTTCTAATGTTAAATTCATAATCGAAGTCTTCTATGGTGTTAAGTGGTCTTAATGACATATTAATGTCATCAAAGTTAAAATTATTACCGTCAGAAAGAAAAAACAATTTATCCAGATGCACTTTAGCCTTGCCGTCAGAACCATCGGCATAGCAACTAAATGTATAGCTGCCATGGCTAATATCCAAGATACTATCATCAATGGCAGGGATTTCTGCTTGGGTCATTTTAATCGCTTTGCTTGCTAGTTTAACGGTAATATATTCGTCATAACTCACGCTTGTATGTCCACTAATAAACGGTCGATTGCCCGCTAGTTTCCAAAGTGTTGGATTTGCTTGTTGACTCATTTCATATTGTAACCAAGCCAATTGTGGGGAAAAAGTCCCTTTTGCAAGCGCAGCAATAGGAAAAGGACCATGATGGATAGTGACATCGTCATCAAATAAGTTTTTTGGATAACTACCTTGAATAGTCGATTCACGTGGTGATACGGTCACTGTTAGATGTACTTTTGTTGAAAAAATACCTTTGTCATAATGGTTTTTAGTAACGGAAAATGTGAAAAGATCTTGGGACAGGTTAACTTTGTTTGTGATTAGTGCTAATTGGTCATCAATATGCTCTTCAATCATATTACCGCTGTACCATGATGTACCTGCATAAGCCATACCTAATACAGCAATTATTCCTATAGTAAGTGTGCTTTTTTTCATTGTGGCTCTCTTAGTCGTTTATTGTAATTATAGTTATCATTCTTGATGACTTGCAAAATCAGACAACAAATTTTTAATATATTCAATGCGATCGATTCGTTGCAATTCTGATTTTTGTAATTTTAATCGATTTGAACTTTCTAAGCGATAATTTTTTGGTTCTTTTTGAATTATTTCAATTAAGTAATCGACTGACACCTTATTATTATTACCGAATTCAATATAACCGCCTTTTTCACCAAATTCAATCTTAGTAATGCCTAATTGAGTTGCGTGATAACGGATTTTGGTAGTTTCTAGTAAAAAAAGCACTGCATCGGGCAATTTACCAAAACGATCACGCATTTCAACTTGAATATCGGTGAGTTCGATAAGATCGGTGATACTCGCAATACGTTTATATAGTGATAAACGTGTATTAACATCGGGAATAAAATCATCAGGAATAAGTGTTGGTAAGCGTAACTCAATTTCTGTTTGTTGATTATTGATTAATGATTCAAGTGTTGGCTCTTTGCCTTCTTTTAGTGATTTGACGGCCTCATCAAGTAGCTCAATATAAAGGTTAAAACCAATAGTTTCAATTTGCCCACTTTGATCACTACCCAATAGCTCGCCTGCACCCCGAATTTCAAGATCGTGTGTGGCTAGAGCAAAACCTGCACCTAAATCTTCAAGTGAGGCAATTGCTTCTAGGCGTTTTTTGGCATCTTTAGTGAGTAATTTAGGGTGTGGGGTTAATAGATAAGCGTAAGCCTGATGATAAGAACGTCCAACTCGTCCTCTGAGCTGATGTAACTGGGCTAAACCAAATTTATCGGCACGATCAATGATAATGGTATTGGCATTAGGAATGTCGATACCAGTTTCAACAATGGTTGTACAAACAAGTATGTTAAAACGTTGATGATGAAAGTCATTCATCACACGTTCTAAATCGCGTTCATGCATTTGCCCATGTCCAATGGTAATGCGTGCTTCGGGCACCAGCTCTGCCAGTTTTTCGCTTACTTTTTCGATATCAGAAATATCATTGTGTAAGTAATAAATCTGACCACCACGTAAAATTTCACGCAAAATGGCTTCTCTAATCACGAGATCATCATATTCTCTAACAAAGGTTTTCACTGCTAAACGGCGAGCTGGAGGAGTCGCAATAATAGAAAGATCCCGCATACCACTCATTGCCATGTTGAGGGTTCTTGGAATTGGCGTTGCGGTTAGTGTTAGAATATCAATGTTTGCTCGCATTGCTTTAATTCGTTCTTTTTGGCGGACGCCAAAACGATGTTCTTCATCAACAATCAACAAGCCTAAATCTTTCCATTTGATATCTTCTTGTAACAATTTATGTGTGCCAATTACAATATCAATTTTGCCTTCACCAAGAGCTTCTATAATACTTTTTTGTTGTTTGGCGGTTTTGAATCGAGACAGGCTTTCTATGCGAATTGGCCAGTTTGCAAAGCGATCACAAAAGCTTTCGTAATGTTGTTCTGCAAGTAAAGTTGTAGGAACTAAAACTGCTGTTTGTTTATGATTAATAACAGCTAAAAAAGCAGCTCGGATCGCTACTTCTGTTTTACCAAATCCAACATCACCACAGACTAATCTATCCATGGCATAAGGAGAGCACATATCGCCAATTACTGCCCCAATGGCATTTTGTTGATCATCAGTTTCTTGATAAGGAAACCCTTGGCAAAATAGTTCATACTGCTCTCGGTCTTGTTTAAATTCAAATCCGGGTTTACTTTCACGTTCAGCGTAAATATCTAATAATTCAGCTGCAACATCTCGTACTTTTTCGGCCGCTTTTTGCCGTGCTTTACTCCAAGCATCAGTACCTAATTTATTGAGTGGTGCGTTCTCTTCATCGCCACCAGAATAACGGCTAATTAGATTTAATGATGAAACAGGAACATAAAGCTTGGTATCATTGGCATATAATAGAATAAGATATTCAGCCGTAATCCCACCTGTTTCTAATGTGGTAAGTCCTGCATATCGACCAACGCCATGTTCTAAATGGACAACGGGTTTGCCGGGTGTTAGCTCAGCTAAACTACGAATAAGTGAATCAGTATTGATAGCTTGTTTATTTTCTTTTTTACGACGAACTACTCGTCGTCCTAATAGCTCATTTTCAGTAATAAAGGCAAAATTATCTTGCTGATTGATAAAGCCTTGTTCACTAGCTCCAACGATTAAATAAAATCGGCTATCACTGTTTTTTCGTTCATCAAGTAAATTGATGGTAGTGGGATGAATACGAATTCGTCCAAGAATTTCTTGTAAAGCCTCTTTGCGTCCTTCTGATTCAACCGAAAAGATGATTGTTCCTGCAAAATTTTCAACAAATTTTTGAAATTGCAAATAAGGATCTTTTTGTTGGATCTCAATAGCAATATTAGGTAATACTACATAAGGCAAATTAACGTTTTTATTTGATTCAGTCGTTATTGCATGCGATAAAACCATTCTTGGGTAGTTTTTGAAATTGGCAAAAATCTCGTCAGTTTTAGACCAAATAACATTTGGTGCAAGTAATGGTCGCATAGGATCGACTTTGCGACTTTCATAACGTTGGGTAATATCTTGCCAATATTTGTTAGCATATTGCTCAATATTAACTGTATTGATAATTAAGCTATTTGTTAAAAAATAAGAAAATAGAGGTGTTAATGGTTCGTTAAAAAACAGTGCTTGCCAATATTCAATACCGGTTGGCAAAATATTTTTACTAACTTGTTGATAGATGCTTTCTGAGTCTAATCTAACCTCAAATTGTTCTCGCCATTGACTACGAAACAACTCAATAGCTGTTTTATCGAAAGGAAACTCATGGGCTGGTAGCAATTGTATTTCAGCAATTTCACCAAAGGTACGTTGAGTTTCGACATCAAAAGTACGGATACTGTCGATTTCATCATCAAAAAAATCGATGCGATAAGGCTTATCACTGCCCATGGGGTAGATATCAAAAAGTGCTCCACGAGTAGCATATTCGCCATGCTCCATAACTTGGCTGACTGAACGATAGCCAGCATTTTCAAGTTGAAGGCGTAAATGTTCTCGGCTAATTTGTAAGCCTTTTTTCATCATAAAAACATGTCCACCCAAATAACTTTGTGGGCAGACTTTTTGCATTAAGGTATTAATGGGTAAAATTAACGCCCCTTTGGTTAAATGTCCAAGATGATAAAGGCAAGATAAGCGTTCTGATACGATATCTTGATGAGGAGAAAAGCTGTCATAAGGCAATGTTTCCCAATCTGGAAAGATAATAGAAGGGAAGGATGTAAACTGCTTTAGTTCTTCATGAATGCGCGAAGTTTGTTGCATATCATCAGTGACAATCACAACTATACCTTCATGTGCATCTATAGCTTGAGCGCAAAATTGTGATAAGGAAGAGCCAACTAGCTGCCCAATTTGCTTTACTTCACCTGATTTTTGAGGAATTAAGTTTGAAATATTAACTGTTTTAGACATGATGAGTTCGTTGATGTCGCTGAAAATTTATTGTCAGATTATAACGTAAGTATGAGGTTGTTTTCTATAACTGTTTAATCCTGTATGATAAGCACCTTGCATTTAACTAGCAAAACTTTGTAAAAAAGTTTCAGGTAATATATACGTTTATGTCAAAAATATTTCGTCCATTAGTATTTTTTATTGGTTTGCGCTATGTATACGGGCAAAAAACGGATGGGTTTGGTCGCTTTGTATCATGGTTGTCGATGATTGGGATTATGTTAGGTTCAATTGGTCTAATTGTGGTCTTATCAGTCATGAACGGGCTTGAAGATCAGATGCAAAGTAGTATTTTAAAGTTTTTACCTCAAGCCCAGATCACAACACCACAAGGTAGGATAGATCCTAAGGTCATTACTCGTGAGCAATTTAATCAGATTCAAGGTGTTAATCGTATTAGTTCTTTGGTGTCGAGTGATGTGGTTTTGCAAAGTGAGCAAAGTATCACTGTAAGCACACTAATGGGCATTAACCCAGAAGATGATGATCCTATTAATGATTATATCTATAGTGGATCGCTCTTAGATCTTCAAGCAGGGCAGTACAATGTTATCATAGGGCAAACGTTAGCTAATCAATTAGGTGTAACCGTTGGCGATAAAATACGTTTAATGGTAACAGATGCAAGTCAAATTACCCCAGTTGGACGTATACCTTCCCAGCGTTTATTTAATATTGTAGGACTGTTTACGGTTAACCACGATATCAATCAAACGCTTATTTATGTCAATCAATCTGACGCTAGAAACTTATTACGTTATCCTCCTAATATGATTAGCAGTTGGCGTCTATTTTTAGATAAACCACTGGATATTGCCTCGATAACCAATACCCCATTACCTGAAGGATTAGTCTTTAAAGATTGGCGAGCTAAACGCGGTGAATTATTTCAAGCCATTAAAATGGAAAAAAATGTCATGGGATTACTTATTAGCCTGATTGTGATTGTTGCGGCTTTTAACATTATTACTTCATTAAGCTTGCTGGTGATGGAAAAGCAAGGCGAAGTCGCTATTTTAAAAACACAAGGTCTGTCTCGCTTTAAAATTATGTTAATTTTTATTATTCAAGGTGCAAGTTCAGGAATAATTGGCACGTTATTAGGTAGCGCCTTAGGACTGCTACTTGCTATTAACTTAAACGAAATCATGCAATTGTTAGGTTTATCTTTAGCTGGTATCTTGCTACCTTCATTGGTTGAACCATCGCAAATTATTTTAATTATTATTGGATTGCTTATGTTATCGCTAATTTCAACACTTTATCCTGCATATCGTGCAGCCAATATTCAACCTGCCGAGGCTTTACGTTATGAATAATTCACAAATATTACTAAGTGCCAAAAATCTTTATAAAACTTATAACGAAGGCAAAATGGTGACCGAGGTTTTAAAAAATGTCTCGTTTGATATTCATTCACAATCATTACTCGCCATTATAGGTAGTTCAGGATCAGGTAAAAGCACTTTATTGCATTTGCTTGGTGGCTTAGATAATCCCACATCTGGCGAAATTATTTTTAAATCACATCAGTTAAATCAATTATCTGAACAAGAAAAGGCACGTCTACGTAATCAAGAAATTGGCTTTGTTTACCAATTTCACCACCTATTGCCTGACTTTACCGCGCTTGAAAATGTAGCCATGCCACTATTAATTGGCGGCGTTTTACCCAACGAAGCTAAAAAACGGGCTATGGCAATGCTAGAGTCGGTTAATTTAGTCAAACGAGCAAATCATCGCCCTTCCGAGCTTTCTGGTGGAGAACGCCAACGAGTGGCAATAGGGCGTGCATTAATTAATAACCCCGCTTTAGTAATGGCTGATGAGCCAACGGGTAACCTTGATAAATCAACAGCCGATTCTATTTTTGAGCTACTGATTAAATTAAATCGTGAACACGGAACCGCGTTTTTGGTTGTTACACATGATCTTGAGCTTGCCAATAAACTTGATAAACAAATGGTGATGAGAGATGGTCAACTTTCTGATAGCGCATCATCAGATAACAATTAATGGATAATTAATATGAATTTATCTTTAATTACCGCCATAAAATTTCGAAAAGGGCGTCGTAAAAGTGGTATGGTGTCGTTAATTTCGATTATCTCAACACTCAGCATTGCTATTGGTATTGCGGCATTAATTATTGGTTTAAGTGCCATGAATGGCTTTGAACGTGAATTACACAATCGAGTGTTATCGGTAGTGCCACATGGACAATTCTATCCCAAATACGGCAATTTAGATAATTGGCAACACGTTCAACAAGAACTTAAAAACAATAATAATATTGTATCAGCCTTGCCATTTGTTAATTTTACTGGATTGATTGAAAACGGTAGTAAGCTTGGTGCAGTACAAGTACAAGGTCTTGACCCTGAACAAGAAATGCAATTTAGTTCACTACCGAATTATGTACTGAATAAAAAATGGCAAGATTTTAAGCCCGATAGTCAACAAATTATTATTGGTGCTGGGCTTGCTAAAAATTTATCAGTGAGTGAAGGGGGATGGGTTTCTTTATTAATTCCTGTTTCGAGTAGTCCAAATCAACTCAAACCACCTAAAAGAGTCCGTTTGCAAGTAGTAGGGATTTTAGAATTAAGTGGCAGCTTGAGTAATAATATGGCAATAATTCCATTAACAGATGCACAGAAATTACTAAATATGGGCGATAGCGTTACAGGTATTATGGTAAATGTAAAAGACGTTTATCAATCCAATAACCTTATTGGTCAAGCAGCATTAAGGCTTGACGAAGATCTGTTATTTAATAGCTGGGAACAGACGTTTGGCTTTATGTATCGTGATATTCAAATGATTAGGCAAATCATGTATCTGGCCATGATTGTGGTCATTGGCGTGGCTTGTTTTAATATTGTATCCACTTTAGTCATTGCCGTAAAAGATAAACAGCGTGATATTGCCATATTAAAGACCCTAGGCGCAACTAATCGTTTAATCAAACATATTTTTATATGGTATGGGGTGATTTCAGGGTTAATTGGCAGTCTAATTGGAGTTATTTTAGGCGTAATATTGTCATGGCAACTTTCTAACATCATGGGCTTTATTGAGTCATTAATGGGGCATAAAATCTTAAATAGCAATATCTATTTTATCGATTTTTTACCATCCGAAATTCATCTATTTGATGTGGTGATAGTGTTTATAACCGCCATGTTACTTAGCTTAATTGCTAGCTATTATCCAGCTAAACGTGCTTGTAAGATTGAGCCTGCACGGATTTTAAATAGCTTTTAAATAGCTTTTGTATAAATAAGGCGCTGTTTAATGATAATCAGCGCCTTTTTATTATTAATAATAGACATAATAACCATTAGGTAAAGCATAGTGCATATATTGCACATAGATCCCCAATGCAGTCACAATAAATACAAGACCAATAATAAGCAGAGTTAACTTACTTGGGTATTTGAACATTTTAATACATAACGAAACAACCCCACCAAGTACAAAACCAGCACAAGCACCACCAATATGCGCCATATTATCGATAGATGGCAATAACCCTAACCCAGCAGTTAATACTAAACTCACCAGCATTGCTTTGACTGGCATTTCTTGTATATTGGTTTTAAACACCAAACAATAAGCCAACAATGCGGTAATAATACCCAAAATAGCACCCGAGGCACCACAGCTAATCACATTTTGATTGATGGTGGCAATATCGCTTGATAAGCTTCCTACTAGCCCTGAAAAAAAGTAAATGCCAACAAAAGCAAGGCAAGGAATGCGCTGTTCTAAAATAGGACCAATGCTCCATAATGCCAGCATATTCATAGCTAAATGAGTAAAACTGACATGCATAAATAAATTAGTAAACATGCGCCAATATTGGCCAGAAAAAGTTAACTCCGCAACATCGGCTCCCCAATCAATCAAAAAATGATTTTCATATAATGGCGAAAACCCACGGCTATCAACTAGCCGAAATGCAAAAAAACACAGAATATTGATTACTACTAGCGTTGTGGTGATTTTAGATTGACTAGCGTAATATTTAATATCATTAAAGGTGCTCATTAAAAATCCTTTTGAATAGGTAAATTTTATCGATAGAGGTCAGTTAATCTAACCGTTTACCTAATATCACTAAATCACGCTGAACATTATCTAATTCAGCAATTTTTGGAAGAAGTCCCCATTGTTGATACTGCATTTTTTTAAATAAATTAACACTAGGTAAGTTATGTCGAAACACATAGCTAAAAATTGCCTCAATTCCAGCCTGTTTAGCAAATTGTTCAATTTTATCCACCATAAATTGACCAATTTTTTTGCCACGAAAATCTTGATGAAGATATAAGCTAATCTCAACGGTTTTATAAAAAGCGGGGCGACCATAAAACGAAGATAAACTAATCCAACCACAAGGTTTATCTTGATATTTAATTAACCAAAGTGGACGATTGTTAGGGTTATGCTGGTAAAACCATTCCAATCGACTTTCAACAGAAACAGGTACTGTATCGGCAGTAACTTGTCGACCAGCAATTGTTGAATTATAAACATCAACAATAAATGGTAAATCTTCTAATGTAGCATCGTGGTAAGTAATCATGTTTTTTGCTTTAAGTGGTTTAAAGTGAAATTATTGTAATTTTATTATTGTTTATTGGCAATAAAGCATATTTTTTATAGTGAGAAAAATAATCTAGGTAGTAATATTTCACATTTAAAATAAAATCAATTCACTAGATGGATTTTTTGAAAATACAATTTAAAAATTGCCTCAAAATATAAAATTTAGCTAACCCTTTTTTTTTAAATAAATTAAAATCAATAAAAACAAAAGGTTAATAATATCTTGTAAAAAAGGGTTTTTGACAGAAAAAATCCTGTTTGCCTTTTGCTAAATGGAATTATAGTATATTGGCTTCTAGTTTACCGCCGTGTAGGCGGTTTAGAAAAATCGAAACCACCCAACGCATTTCTATGCAAGGTTTACCGCCGTGTAGGCGGTTTAGAAAAGACGTCGCCACGTTTTTTAATTGACATTTTTGTTTACCGCCGTGTAGGCGGTTTAGAAAAGTGCGAGTGTTTTAATTTTTTATTCGACCATGTTTACCGCCGTGTAGGTGGTTTAGAAAAACGTCCCTCAGTTATGTCAATCGGTTTACCTGTTTACCGCCGTGTAGGTGGTTTAGAAATTTGCCAATTCTCTTAATCGTTGTCGTTGATAGTTTACCGCCGTGTAGGTGGTTTAGAAAAATAACACATTTAGAATTACTAACTAAGCCAGCCTTAACGCTGAGTAATCGGTTTTAACATAACCACAAGAATAAAAAACAACCGAATCAATTAGAGAAAAGGTAAGAAAAGGGCGTTTTGAGGGGTAAAACTAGCAAAAAACTTTGTTTTTTGCTGAAGTTTAAGCCAAGAGCCTCATTCCCGAATTGTAATGAGGAAGTGTTTGAGCAAGATCACTACGGCAAACAAGAAAACCCAATGTGGTAGTTTAGACCTTTACAAAAATTTACAAAAGTTTAGAAAAGTTTACAAAAAAGCTTACAAAAAAGTTGCGGTAATTTTTTGGTGATTTTATACTTTTTAATAATGTACTGAGTTAGTTTTTGTACAGGGAGATCAAAACAAGATCAAAAAAACAGAAAGTGAAATAAAACAGTAAAATAGACTGACAAGGAATTCCAGATGCCTTATAATTTTTCACAGTCCACCTGGACAAACTATAACTTAAACATAGCCAATAGCGAGTGCGGTTATTCGTTTCTTGGTCAATTCTTATTTTTCCGCCGAGCTTTAGGAGCGAAAATTTTCGCCGGATCATCTTGGCGATCAAATTTGCCCTGTCGTCGGATCGTGCCGGTGTTATCATCAGCGTTATTGTTGTTCTCTGTTTTCAGCAGCGAAGCTTTAACGGCTCGAACAACTAGTGTTATCAACGGTAGTGCGCCGTATTTGACTTTTGATGGAGGTCGAACTCGGGCGACTAATGTTGACGAGTTGTTGTCAATAACGTTGCCTAGTGGTATTCGTGTTACACCAAGTTCTAACACATCTAGCGCAGCAAATCCCATTCAGTTGCAAGATGCTAATATAAATTTCACTCACATAGGCATGTTTGTGCCAACAAATACAAGTTCAGTCACATTAAGTACACTTATTGGTCCGCTATATAATTATTGGAGGGATGATGATGGAGATGGACAAGGTAGTGGCGGTATTAGCGCTACAGGGAGTTTAACATTATCTATTGTTAATAAAGCGGGTAATGCCGTCGACCGACAAGACACGTTAACGATTTGTAATGCACCATATAAAGTCACATTGTCCAGTTCAGAGGGAACATTAAGTACGCGTTACGGTGTTCCTAGTAGTCTTAGTTTTAGTGCTAGTAGTGCAACTTATTATATCACCCCTAAGGCAACGCCGGTGGTTTGTTTTGTGAGGCCTAATCTATCATTTGGTAATTCTGGGTCTGGGTACGATGGCCCATCAAACATCTGGAATTCAGCTAAGGGTTTCCTTACCCAGTCTACAGTCCCATCAGGTTATCATAGAAACTTTCCTACTACAGGCGCTAATAACTTATACTTTGACTTAGATATAGATGGTGTAAATGCAAATCAGTTAACTTGGTCTCCCGTCACTCATAGTGATATTACTGCTACCATGAAACCAAATTCTAGTACAAGCGTGCGCGTCACATTAACGGGTCCTGCCGCCACTTCATCGCAGTGGAATTCTTCTTCTCCAGGTAATATACCTAATCCCGCTTTGCCAGTGACTTTTGAGTTAGTTGGTCGAGATAGTAGTGGTAATGCAGTTATCAAGTATGGATTCAGGTTAAAGCAGTGGTTCGTCAACCGGGGTACTGGTGTGTACACCAATCCTGATTCACAATCTTGGTGTAATAGTATAGGCTACCAGATGCCAAGGATCAGGGATTTAACTAACGGGGTTAGTTCAGGTATTAGTCCTCCACCTGTAGGCGCCAGCCCATTTTCACCAGGTAATCATTACATGCGTCATATTGATGCAGGTCTTTCTTCCGAGTGGGGCCACTTGTTCATTTACGTCATTGGTGGTATTGGTGATGGTGCTGGCTTTCTTCACACCTACTATTGGACGAGCGATGTGGCGGGGCACGAGCAGTTCACTGTGAACTTGAAGGATGGCAGCATCGGTAGCCGCCCCCCGAAAACCGAAGCAGGTGTTGCTTGCGTCTCAAACCTTAAACCTTAGTTCTTATTTCTTAGTCATTAGGTCGCCGAGGCCAATATTTAGAAACACCTATTTTGATACTTTAACTATCATAAAATTGTTTACCGCCGTGTAGGCGGTTTAGAAATATGACGTAAAAACAATAAAAGGGATCGCAGACTTCAATGCCGTGTAGGTAATTTAGAAATGAGTGTTTCTAGTTTTTATTAACTGAAACACTTCATTATTAGTATTATAAAGTAACTATTCTGTGCCAATTTGCGTGCTCATTTTTATCTCTCGATTATCGGTGATTTCTAAATTCGATAGCACCACTAATTGAGGAAAGTTTGGTCTTAGAAATTGTGAAAGCATAGGTCTTAATGAATGGTTCACTAATAACACTGGTGGTGCACCGATAGCTTCTTGTTGATGAATGGCTTGTTTAATTTGCTCGACAATGTGTTCGGCTAGCCCTGGTTCAACATTGCTGGTATTTTGGAGTGCTTGTAATAACAAACGTTCTAAATTGATATTTAATCCTATTACATTGATTGGCTCAGATCCAGGAAACCATTGTTGTGTGATGACTCTTCCTAAAGCAATTCTTACCATACTTAGTAGCTGATAAGCATCATTTTGGGTTGGTGCGTACTCACAGATGGTTTCAATAATGGTACGCATATCACGGATTGACACTTTTTCAGCGATCAAGTTTTGCAATATTTTATGAAATGTGGTTAGTGTAACAACACCAGGAATAAAGTCCTCCACTAATTTCGGCATATCTTGTTTTATTCTGTCGAGCAGTTCTTGAGTTTCTAAACGTCCTAATAAGTCGCTAGCAAATTGCTGTAATAAATGATTAAAATGAGTAGCAATCATGGTACTTGTATCAACAACGGTATACCCCAATATTTGTGCATTTTCTTTATTACTTTCATCTATCCATATCGCTGGTAATCCAAAGGCAGGTTCGGTTGTTGGAATGCCCTCAATGGTTTCAGTTACATTACCGGGATTGATCGCTAACCATTTATTATTAACAATTTCACCTTTGCCAATTTCACCACCTTTTATAAATATCTTATATTGATAAGGTGCTAATGAAAGATTGTCTCTTATATGAACTTGAGGTGGTAAAAAACCCAGTGTTTGAGCAAATTTTTTGCGTAAACTACGAATTCGCCCTAACAACTCACCATTTTGAGTTTGATCTACCATGGGAATTAGTCCATAACCAACTTCCATTGCCAATATATCTTCAATATTAACATCTGACCATGTTGCTTCTATATTAGCTGGCGTGGTTGCTTGTACATTAGCTTGTTTGGGTGCTACTTTTTGTTCAGTCTTTTTCTGTTTAGTTAGCCACCAAGATATGATTAATAAAATAACAGTAAAGAGTAGAAAAACTAAATTTGGCATACCCGGAATTAGTCCAAGTAAACCAATGACGACAGCTGTTAAAATCAATACTTGTGGATTATTAAAAAGCTGTGTAATCATTTGATCACTGATGTTATCTTGTGATGTGACTCGAGTAACAATAACGCCAGCTGCGGTTGAAATAATGAGTGATGGTATTTGTGCTACCAAACCATCACCAATAGTTAGTAAAACGTAGGTTTCGCTAGCATCAGAAAAAGCCATACCGTGTTGAACAACTCCAACTAATAACCCCCCAATAATGGTTATACCCATTATTAATAATCCCGCAATCGCATCACCACGTACAAATTTACTGGCACCATCCATTGACCCATAAAAATCGGCTTCTTGAGAAACTTCGGCTCGGCGGGCTTTAGCTTCATCTTCACCAATTAAACCCGCATTCAGATCAGCATCAATAGCCATTTGTTTTCCGGGCATGCCATCTAACGCAAAGCGTGCGCCCACTTCAGCTATTCTACCTGCTCCTTTGGTGATGACCATAAAGTTGATAATGACTAAAATAATAAATACCACAATACCAATAGCAAAATTACCACCAACCAAAAAGTGTCCAAAAGCCTCAATAACCCGCCCAGCAGCAGCACTACCAGTGTGACCTTTTAATAAAACGACCCGCGTAGAAGCAACGTTTAACGATAATCTTAATAAAGTTGCAAATAATAAAACGGTCGGGAATGCTGCAAAATCAAGCACTCTTTTAGTAAACAATGCTACTATCAAGATGATAATTGATAATGTAATATTAAAAGTAAAAAACAGATCCAAAATAAATGCAGGTAGTGGTAATACCATCATCGAAAGAATCAATAAAATTAGCAATGGTCCAGCTAAGACTTGATAATGCCCATTTTTTAATGTATTGGTTGATAATAAATTAAGTAGTTTAGATTTAATCATAAGACTAGTTATTACCTTTATTTATTTACGGATAATGACTCAGGTATGGGTAAATTATTTGGCGCTATTGGTTTATCGCCACCATATTTATACCAATGTTTCAATTGATAAACCCACGCTAGAATTTGGGCAACCGCGGTATATAATTCGGTTGGTATTGTTTCGCCTATTTCACCATGACGGTATAAAGCACGGGCAAGTGGTGGTGCTTCTAACTGGGGGATATTATGTTCATTAGCAATTTCTTTGATGCGTAATGCAATTTTATTTGTTCCTTTTGCTAATAATTTTGGAGCAATCATTGTTTTTTCATCATATTGCAGAGCGACGGCATAATGCGTTGGGTTGGTAATAATCACATTGGCTTTAGGTACATCTTTCATCATACGGCGTCTAGCAATAGTCTGTTGCATTTGACGAATGCGCCCTTTGATTTGTGGGTTTCCCTCTTGTTCTTTAAATTCATCTTTAATTTCTTGTTTTGTCATTTTCAGTTTCTTTAAATTACTCCATATTTGATAGAAAATATCAAAACCAACCATGGGTATTAAAGATATAACACTAAAAATTCCACAAAGAATCACTAGCTGTATTGCTTTAGTTAATGCGCTATTTAAATGCATATTGGGTAACGAAAGCATGTGGGGAAAATGGTGCATTACAAACAATGTTGAAGCTATAGAAATAAAAATAACTTTAAGTATGCTTTTTAGTAATTCAGAAAAAACTCTAATACTAAATATTCTACCAAATCCAGATATCGGATTTAGTTTTTGAAAATTAGGCTTAATTGATTGCAGGCTAAATAGTAAACCGCCAACACAAAGTGGTGCAAATATAGCAACGATAACTAGACTAAAAAAAATGGGTACAATTGCCCAAAAACCATCGGTTAATAAGTTAACTAAATTGAAGACGATTAACTTATCATCCTCTATTTTATACGAAAACTTCATTGCTGTTTTAATGATCGTAGTTAACTGGTTAACTAAGTGTGATCCCATTAATCCAAATAAAATAATACCTATTAACAAAATTAATAACGAAGTTAATTCACGAGAACGAGGGATCTGCCCTTTTTCTCTAGCTTTTTTTATTTTGCTATCGGTGGGGTGTTCGCTTTTATCTAGATCACTATCGTCAGCCATGATGAAGTTAAATAAAACGCTATAGTTTAATAAAGATTTACAATACTAACAGTATGAACTAATTACTACTGGGTTGTTGGCTTAATAAGAGGGCATTTTAGGGGGTATTTATGGCGTTTACCGTCAATAAATATTAATTATTTAAACTTTGGCTCGTTTTGACGAAATAATTTCAGTTTGTTGATAGCCACTATTAGTATAAACAGCAGGACTTTTAATACTTTTAAGATAGTTGATTGATTGCTGGGTTAGATTCATGCGGTTTTGAATAATTAGCCCATTATCACGATTTATATCTGCTAATAATTTTGTTGTATCAGTAATTGATAGCCAAAGAGCTTCGATTGTAGGATTTTCTTTATAGGGTGGTTGAATATTAAATTGTTCACTTAGTTTTATGCGTTCTTCATCCAGTAGCTTTAGTTGAATTAGTAATTGGCTTTTTTTGTTAATAGTTTCACTTAACTGGTTTGTTGAACTATTTTCAATTAATATTTTTTGCTCTGATTGTAGAATTTCTGAAATTGTTTGTAACATCTCAGCTATTTTATTTAGGATGTCATTAAGTGCTAACATTTTTTATCCTTATAATTCTGTCTTATTTTTAAAAATCTTCTAGTAATTGTTTAATTAATTTATCTGCAATTTTATGTGTATCAATAACCAATGTTCCGTTGGATATGGACTGTTTTATTTTTTCAATTTTTTCTACATCGATATCTTTGTTGGTTGAATGTAAAAGGTGTATTGAATTTTGATTTATACTCACGTTAGTACTTACATTAGTATTGTTTTTAGTTTGTACAGATGCATTGTGAGTATTTTGTTGTTCGTTAATTACATCGCGGCTTACTAGCCCTGTTATGGCTGTAACGGATTTAGTTGCATCTATAGTCATAAAATACCTTTAATCAAATTTAAGATTTAAGTGATTTGTATAATTTTATTATCGGCAATAATAAAAAAATCATTAATATTATTTATTGAAAATTATTACACCTTGGTGAGTTAACGTGCCTTCAACAATTTTATCAGAATTTAGTTTAACTTTTATTTTATCGTTTAATATAGCATTGTTAAGTGTTTTGCCATTAGTTGTTATCTCATAACCTTCTCCATTTATTATTACTTTAATTATTTGTCCTGCTTTCACCTGCCAATTTTTTTGAAGCATTATTGTTTTTATTGGTTCACCCAAATTAATATTTCGTAAAGCTATATGATTAATTGCGTCAACTCTATCCAAAATAACAGTCGAAGGTAGTTTATCCAACCAACCTGATTGTATCTGTATATAATCTTCGTTGATTACCGTCCCTGCACTTATTGCTTGTTTAGCTACAATATAGTTCCCTTTGACAGCAACATTAATCTGGATAAAATTTTTTTTATTATTGCATTGGGCACTGATAGTCATGTTGCCCCACTGTTTTTTTTTATTTAATAAAGAGAGTGTTGGAGTCTTACAATTTAATTGCGGTTTAGCAGTAAGATAAGTAATTAAAATGTCGTCCGCTTTATGACCAAATTGCTGTGATATTAAATTGTTAATCTGTTTATCAAGCGAATTTGCTAAAACAGTATTCCAACTAAATAGTATAAAAATAGCGAGTATCAATTTTGCGATTTTAATCATGCTTATTTATTCTAAATTATTCATAAGCTGATTTTACTTTATGATTGCAAGAAATGAATCTTGAAATAAGGGCAATTTTTATCGTTATTTGCGCAATAACTTTTTTTTTATTCGCTTAAAATTCTCATTATCAAAAAAAATGAGATGATTTTATGTTTGATAAATTAGATACATGGGTTAATTTTCATCAGCAAGCATTAAATATACGTGAAATACGACAAAATATATTAGCTGCAAATATTGCAAATAGCGATACGCCTAACTATCAGGCTCGAGATATTGATTTTAATGCTGAGTTAAGCAAAGCACTTAACAATCAGAATAAGATTAATAACGTTGGGCTTAATATCACTTCAAATCATCATATTCAGATAAAAGCACCAATCATGACAAATCATGATGTACTTTATCGTATACCTTATCAGGCTGCAGCAGATGGTAATACGGTCGAGATGGATCAAGAACGTACAGCTTTTATTGATAATAGTATTCACTACCAAAGTAATTTAACGTTTTTAGGTGAAAAATTTAAAAATATTATGGCGGTATTACAGCAAGGATAATCATGATGAGTTTTTCTATTTTTGCAATTTCAGGCTCGGCATTATTGGCACAAACACAACGAATGAATGTAAGTGCTAGTAATTTAGCTAACGCAGACAGTATTACCAGTACTTCAGGCAAAGCTTATCGAGCTAAGCAGGTTATTTTTCAAGTGGATGATAATGGTGAACTTAACCCAATTGCAGGGGTTAAAGTGTCACAAGTTATTGAAGATCCTTCACCAATGAATTTGGTTTATGAACCTAATCATCCATTGGCCGATGCTAAAGGATATATTCAGAAACCTAATGTCGATGTGGTTGCCGAAATGGTTAATACCATTTCAGCATCACGAAGTTATCAAGCAAATATAGAAGTAATTAATACCGCCAAAAATTTAATGTTAAAAACACTGGCATTAGGGCAATAAAAAGGAGTGGTTGATGGGTATAGCTAATGTTCTTGTTTCAGAATCATCGGGGATAACAAAACCTCAAACGACACAAAAAACGGCATCTGATGGTAACTCAAGTAAAGAATTACAAGATAATTTCTTAACGTTATTAATTGCACAAATGAAGAACCAAGATCCAACTAATCCAATGGATAATAGTCAGCTAACATCACAGCTAGCTCAAATCAATACTTTAGCAGGTATAGAACGTCTTAATACAACGTTAGGAATGGTTTCTGGTCAGATTGATGATAGTTTATCAGTCAATGCCAGTAATATGATTGGCAAGGGAGTGATGGTTCCTGGCAATAAAATTTTAGTTGCAACCTCAGAATCTGAAAGTTCAGACTCAAAAGAAGAAACCGTTACCACGCCATTTGGTTTTGAGTTGGTACATGAAGCTGACTCAGTAATTATTACTATTCAAGATGAAAATGGCAATGTAGTTCGTGAAGTTGATTTAGGCGCAATTCCAGCAGGCGTTAGTTCTTTCACTTGGGATGGTGTGCTAAATGATGGAACGAATGCACTAGATGGCAGTTATACTTTTTCAGTTAATGCAAGTTATGACGGGAAAAAAGTATCATCAACATCATTATCTTATTCAGTAGTATATGGTGTTATCAATAGTAAAGTTAATAATAAAGTATTACTTGATTTAGGAATACTTGGTTCAATTAGTATTGACGAAGTACGTCAAATTCTTTAAAGGAGATAAAGTTCAGATGGGATTTTCTCAAGCAGTGAGTGGTATGAATGCTGCATCAAAGCAATTAGATGTTATTGGGAATAATATTGCCAATTCAGCAACAGTAGGATTTAAGAGTGCTAGTATCTCATTTGCTGATATCTATGCTGGCTCAAAAGTTGGTATGGGGGTTAAAGTGGCTGCGATTATGCAAAACTTTAATGATGGGATAGCTACAACAACCAACAATAGTTTAGATGTGGCTATTTCTGGCAATGGATTTTTCCGTTTAGTGGATAGTAATGGGCAAGCCTATTATACCCGCAATGGACAGTTTCAATTAGATTCCGAACGAAATATTATTTCTGCTGATGGTCTTTATCTGACTGGCTATCTTGCAACCGGAACTCCACCTCAAGTGCAGCAAGGTGCAGCTCCAGGTACATTAAAAATTTCGCAAGAAATGCTAAATGCATCAGCGACAACCAAGGCTTCTTTGCAAACAAACTTAAATTCCAATAGTAAAGTTCCGGCAAAACAACCTGTCAATGCTCTTGATGCCGATACATTTAATTATTCTACGACCATTACTACTTATGACTCGCTTGGTAATCAACGCAATATTCAGCTCTTTTACGTTAAAACCGCTGATAACCAATGGGATGTTCATTATCTTGATAGCAGTGATCCTAATGGAAGTTTGCAAAAAGCGGGAGAAATGGAATTTGATTCTTCTGGTAAATTGATTAGTGATCCCGAAATGACCATCAATATTAATGGGATAAATGGATCTGCTGATAATAGCTTTACTTTATCATTAGCCAAAAGTTCTCAACAAAATATGGGAAAAGAATTGGGTAGTATTAAAAACCCTGTTGTGAATGGATATGCTCCTGGAGATTTGGTCGGGTATAGCATTAATGATGATGGTTCTATTTATGGTGTCTATTCTAACCAACAAACAATGTTATTAGGTCAGATAGCAATGGCTGATTTTGCCAATGTTAATGGGCTAGAACCTGCTGGCAACAATAACTGGAGGACAACTATTAATTCTGGTATAGAAGTATTGGGCAGTGCAAATTCTGGTACTTTTGGTTCGTTAGCGAGCGGTGCACTAGAGTCGTCAAATGTTGATATGAGTCAGGAATTAGTGAATATGATTGTTGCTCAGCGCAATTACCAGTCTAATTCACAAACAATTAAAACGCAGGATCAAATTCTAAATACATTAGTCAATTTGCGTTAATTTAAAGGTTATTTATGGATCGTGTTATTTATACAGCAATGTCAGCAGCTAGCCAGACATTAAATCGGCAATCAATTACTACTAATAACTTAGCTAATGTATCCACAGTGGGGTTTCGTGCACAGTTAACGACGATGAAAGCAGTTCCTGTTGTGGGGAATGATACACCTACACGAACCATGGTAACAGCAACAACTCCCACTTTTGATTCAACAATGGGGGCATTTAATTACACAGGCCGAAACTTGGATGTTGCTTTAACTGAGGATCACTGGCTAGCTGTACAATTAGTTGATGGTAGCGAAGCTTATACACGAAATGGAGCAATTCAAATTGATGAAAATGGTACTCTTAACATACAAGGTAATCCATTAATTGGTGATAATGGTGTTTTGACGGTGCCTCAACGATCTCAAATCAGTATTAGTAGTGATGGAACACTTTCCGCATTAGGTGCAGGTGATAAACCTACGACCATTGCTCAAGTAGGTAAAATAAAAAAAGTCCATCTTGAGCATAATGAAATTATACGTGGTGATGATGGTTTTTTTCGACTAACGGAAGAAACACGTAATGAACGTGGTGAGAATATGCCAGACAATCCAAAAGCTAAGCTTATGTCAGGTGTATTAGAAGGGAGTAATGTGAACCCTGTTACGGCTATGGTTGATTTAATTAGTCATGCTCGCCAGTTTGAAATGCAAATGAAAGAAATTATTACTGCTGATGAAAATGCACAAAAAGCAAACCAAATTTTATCTTTAACTTAAATTTATCAATACATTAGACAGGAATAACAATGATTAAATCATTATGGATTGCCAAAACAGGCTTAACGGCACAACAAATGAATATGGATATTATTTCCAATAATTTAGCCAATGTTAGTACCAATGGTTTTAAAAAACAAAGAGCGGTATTTGAAGACTTATTATACCAAACTGTTCGCCAACCTGGAGCACAATCATCTGAGCAAACAACATTACCTTCTGGGTTACAAATTGGTACAGGAGTTCGCCCTGTTGCGACAGAACGAATTCATAGCCAAGGTAATTTAGAGGCAACTGATAACAGTAGTGATATTGCTATTAATGGGCAAGGTTTTTTCCAAGTTTTATTACCCGATGGTACACAAGCTTATACTCGTAGTGGTGCTTTTCAAGTCAATCAAAATGGTCAATTGGTGACTGCAGCAGGATACGAAATTCAACCAACAATTAGTATTCCATCCAATGCAATCAAAATGACGGTAGCGCGCGATGGTGTAGTAAATGTGACATTAGCTAATCAATCAACCCAAGTCCAAGTTGGGCAACTAACTTTACATACTTTCATTAATGATGCTGGACTTGAAAGTATGGGGGAAAATCTTTACTTAGAAACCGAAAGTTCAGGTGCGCCAACGGAAAATACGCCAGGATTAAACGGTGCAGGGCTTTTATATCAAGGCTATACCGAAACATCTAACGTTAATGTTGCTGAAGAACTAGTGAATATGATTCAAGTTCAACGTGCTTACGAAATTAACAGCAAAGCAATATCAACCTCTGATCAAATGCTACAACGTTTAAATCAACTGTAAAGTTAACAATATGCTAAAGGTAATGAGATATTTTTATATTTTAATAGCATTTTTTTTCAGTGGCTGTGCACAATTGCCTAAAAAGCCTTTAGTTGAAGGTGAAACAAGTGTTGTCCCCAAATTGCCAGACAATGTAAATACGACAGGTTCAATTTATCAAGCTGCTCAGCCTAGTAGCTATGGTTACCAACCAATGTTTGAAGATCGTCGCCCGCGTAATGTTGGCGATGTATTAACCATTGTTTTACAAGAAAATGTCAGTGCTAGTAAAAGTTCATCGATTAATGCAGGACGAAATGGTTCGGTGGATCTAGGGGTAAAAACGATACCTAAATTTCTTGATGGGTTAGTCGGTCGAGGTAAAGCTAGTACTGAAATGTCTGGAAATAATGATTTTAAGGGATCAGGCGGGGCTAACGCTAAAAATACCTTTAGTGGCACAATCACCGTCACGGTTCAGGATGTCATGATCAATGGTAATTTAAAAGTGATTGGTGAAAAACAGATTGCGATTAATCAAGGTACCGAGTTTATCCGTTTTTTTGGGGTAGTTAATCCAAGAACAATTAGTGGAAATAACACTGTTATCTCAACGCAAGTTGCTGACGCTCGAATTGAGTATGTTGGTAATGGATATATTGATGAAGCCCAAACGATGGGTTGGTTACAGCGCCTATTTTTAAATCTTTCCCCTTTTTAACGAGTATCATTATGTTAAAAAAATTGCGTATTTTTGTTTATTTTGTCTTTATGATGGTATTAGTGATACCAGCGAGCCATGCTGAACGTATCCGCGATTTAGTCACCATTCAAGGTGTAAGAGAAAATGCCTTGGTTGGATATGGTATTGTTGTCGGTCTTGATGGTACAGGTGATCAAACATCACAAACACCTTTTACCATTCAAAGTATTACTAACATGTTATCTCAATTAGGTATTACTGTACCGTCTGGGAGCAATATGCAATTAAAAAATGTTGCTGCTGTTATGGTTACGGCTAAATTACCTTCTTATTCTCGAGTAGGGCAACAAATTGATGTGGTGGTATCCTCGCTCGGTAATGCAAAAAGCTTGCGTGGAGGCACATTGATTATGACGCCACTAAAAGGTGTCGATAATCAAGTATATGCTATTGCGCAAGGTAACCTTTTTGTAGGTGGAATGGGTGCAAGTAGTAAAGGTAGCAGTGTAAGTGTGAATCAAACTGCAGGGGCAACCATACCTAATGGTGCAACCATAGAAAGAGAGCTTGCAACTCGTTTAGATGAACAAAATATTATCCATTTACACCTTAATCAATTTGATTTCACTCAAGCATTGAAAATATCTAATGCAATTAATAGGTTACAAAAAAATACTGCAGTAGCATTAGATGGTACAACGATAGCATTACATATGCCAAAAGAAAGTAGTGCACGAGTACAACTGCTTTCACGAATACAAAATCTTGAAATTAGTGCTACGCCAGTTTCAGCAAAAGTCGTTATAAATACTAGAACCGGTGTTGTAGTTATGAATCAAAAGGTTAAATTAGATAATTGTGCGGTTGCACATGGTAATTTATCTGTTGTGGTAAATAACAAATTAAAGGTAAGTCAACCCAACACTCCATTAGCAGGTGGTGCAACAACCGTTACACCAGATAATCAAGTTAGCGTTGCACAAGAAGGAGGGGCTTTACACAATATATCCTCTAGCGCTGATTTAAATCATGTTATTAATTCGCTAAATGTATTAGGTGCTAATCCTACAGAATTAATGTCAATACTTGAAGCGCTAAAAACAGCTGGTTGTTTACATGCCTCCTTAGAAACTATCTAAAAAAAGACTTTATGAATAATAAAATTGGACAATCTTTGAATCGTTTCGCTTATGATTTTTCGGATATTAATCAATTAAAGCGAAATGTAGTTAATGGCTCTGCTGAAGGCATTAAGCAAGTTGCTCAGCAGTTTGAGTCATTATTTATTAATATGATGATGCAAAGTATGCGAAAAGCTGTACCTGAAAGTGGTTTATTTAGCCAGTCTGCTACACAACTATTTACTTCAATGTTTGACCAACAAATTACACAGCAAGCAGCGGGTAAAGGGTTTGGATTAGCAGATATGCTTATTAAACAGTTAACTAATAAAGTTTCACCATCAATTAATGTTAACCTACAATCTAATACAAACAATACTCAGCAAAATCTGCAATTAGCTCAATCTTTATTTAGTAATGCATCACCTAATTTATCGCCTGAAGCACTAGGGCAAATACTATATCGTAACTATAATGCTAACAAAGCAGCTGAAATTAAACATAACGAAGCAATATCAAAAACACAACTTGATAATGTAAACGAAGATTATGTCACAAAATTTGTTATGGAATGGCTAGAGCCAGCTAGGCAAGCTGCTAAAAAATCTGGTATTCCGTATGAGGTTATTATCGCGCAAGCAGCACTAGAAACTGGGTGGGGGCAAAAGCAAATTAAAACCGCTAATAATCAATCAAGCCACAATTACTTTGGTGTCAAAGCAACATCAGCATGGAATGGCAATTCAACTCGTTTAACCACACATGAATTTGTTAATAATAAAATGATGAAAATTGAAGATAATTTTAGAGTCTATAATAGTAAACATCATGCATTAACCGACTACCTCAATTTATTAACTAAAAGTCCTCGTTATCATGCAGTTATTAAAGCTCCTGATGCCAGAACAGCTGCTAAAGAATTACAAGCTGCACATTACGCAACTGATCCAAATTATAGTGATAAGCTTATTCAAATCATTGGTCGTATTGAAAAAATTGCAAAAAATAATCAGTTAACCACTGTATCAGGATTTAGGAAAATTGCGTTTAATTAATAATAGGATCACTCGGTTTGAATACAATGCCCAATATTTTGCTAGTAAAAATATCATAAAATTAATTTTAAAAACAAATAATTATGGATTAAATAAGAAATAAATCAACAAAAAACTTTCAGGTAGAGTATTGATTTTATTGAATTTTTTACAATTAAGCGTCACTCGTTTAAATTGATGGTTTATATTGCATAATGACATTGTTTTTGAAACTTTTTAGCAATAATAAAAAAGGAGGCGGTAAACCTCCTTTGGATGGGATGAATAGTTTGAGGCGATTCACGACTTAGAGTAAAAAAACATTGCTTAAGTAAAATTAGATTACAAAACCTTATTTCATTTGAAACAGTGACATACTTTGCATTGTCATAAAGGTATATTGTGCAGCTTGTAAATTAGCTTGTAGCATTACATATTCTGAAATGGCTTCGTACCAATCGACATCTTCAAGTTGGCTGATTTGAGTTTGAAATTCAATATCTAATGTTTTACCCAATGTGGTTAATCTGTCAATTTCGGATAATACCGAGCCACCTTCTGCTCTAAGTGTCGAAATATTATTAAAAGAATTGTCTACTCCATGACGTGCTTTTGATAACCCAGATCTAAATTGTTCAACGGTATCATCATTATCATAATCTAGATCTATTTTTAATGCCTCAATTGCATAATCAATACTTGCAAATATGTTACTTTCTGCTGGTGAACCATCAGATTCTTTAACATTTGAGCCAGTCATAAATACTTGAATACCTGTAAAACTTAGCGATATTTCTCGCGAGTCATCGATTAATACATTGATAGAAGTTGTACCGCCTACGTAACTCACTTCACCTGATTCATTCATAACAAAAGGAGGTGTATCGTTTTTCTTACCAGCAAAAAGATAGTTACCATTAGTGTCTTTTGCATTAGCTAATGATAAAAGTTGATCTTTCAAACTTTGTAATTTATTAGCAAGATCGAGTCTATTTTCTTCATTTAAGGTTTCATTTGATGCATAGACCAATGTTTCCTGAATTGCTTGGATAACAGTATTGGCTTCCGATAAGATCGTATCTTGGCGACTAAGTGATTTATCGGCATTTTCGCGTGTTGCTTGAAACTGTTCATTTTGTGCTTGCGCTTGCTTTATTATTAATGATTGTGAAGCTCCCATTGGATCATCAGAAGGAGTTAAAATCTTTTTACCTGTTGCCAAATGCAACCCTGATTTTTGCCATTTGCTGTTGGTGTTTAAAATACTGTTTAAGTTTTTTTGATAAATTGAGTTTGTGCTAAGGCGCATTTTTTATCCTTTAATCATTTAGTTAAACCTAAAATGGTATCAAATAGTGTTGTTGCCGCATCAATCACTTTGGCATTTGCTTGGTAATACTGCATATAAACCTGCATAGAGATATACTCTTCTTCAATATTAACCCCTGAAATCGATTGATTTTGTTCATAAATTTGCTGAGTTATATTTTTGCTTGATTGAGCAGAAATTTTTGCTGTTTGAGTTTCACTACCAATATAGTTAGTTAAGCGGGTATAAGCACTTTTTAATGTTGTTGTACCATTAACAAGTTTTTCATGTTGGATTTCTAATAATTTGGTTACATTGCGATTATCACCAGCACCATTTTCTTCATCGTTAATACCTGTTGCTAGTTTATTTACATCTTTCACTAGCAGTTGTAATGACGAAGCAATATCGGCAACAGGTTTTATGATAAACGAATCTCCATTAACCGCATTACCACTTATCTCAATGGTCAGTCCATCAAAAAACAATTTACCATCTTTGATTTCAGGAGTAATTAGCTGATGATCAGATAATCTTGTGGCGATCCAATTATTACCATCAAATTCTATTTTATAATCAGAAGCTTTTACTTCATTCAAAGCATTAAACTCAATTTTGGCTGAAGCATTACCTTGGTTTTTAGTATTTGTGACACAACTAGGATGATTGTAATCAAACAACTTTTCACCTTGATTACCATTAATATCAATACCCGACATATGCACTTCATTAAAACGTTCTGCTAAATTTAATGCAATTAAGCCTAGTTGATTGCGGGCTTCGGTTAATGGTCCATCACGAAAGGTTAATAAGCCGTGTAATGTACCTGATGTAATGTTTTGGCTTGTCAATTCTTGTGTTGCACCTGAAGGGTGAGTATAAATAATAGTATTTAAAGAAGGATCATCTGTTGAAGGTTGTACCGATAATAAGTTAATAGAAGAGCCTTGAACTAAATTTAAACCATTAGCGAGCGAAAGATTATATTGTCCATTTTGTTCAGTAACGGTAATATCAATGATTTCGCTTAATTCATTGACTAACTGATCGCGTTGGTCAAGTAATGCATTAGGTTCGTTTCCGCCTCCTACCGATTGTAGTTGTGATATTTTTTGATTAAGTTCGGCAATTTGTTGAGTATAGGTATTAACTTTATCAACATTACTATTTAATTCAGTATTAACGTTGGCAATTTGGTTCTTTAAATTTGTTTCTGTTTTATTAAATTGGCTAGTTAAAGATGTCAGATCACTAATAACAGTTTGTTTTGTAGATGCATCACTAGCATTTGATGCAAGTTTATTTAAACTGGCAAAAAGATTATTGATTTGAGATGAAATACTATTGTCATTCTCTGCTAACAGATTATCTACTTTAGATAATTCATTATAATAAGCCTTGATAGAACCATTTTGTGATTGTGATTGTCGCAGTTGTCCTACAACAAAATTATTAAAGGCGCGATTAACAGATGATACACAAACACCGTTACCGACAAACCCAAAACTATGCTGAGTTCCATTTGCTTGGCGTAAAATTTGTTGTTGACGATTGTAACCAGTTGTATGAGCATTACTAATATTATTACTTATTACATTCAGCATATTTTGTGCTGCATTTAACCCACTAATACCAGTATTCATTAATGAATTCGCCATAAAATCCTCTCAATATAGTTTGAGTTCATAATATCAATTAAAATAAGTCTTTTTTATATCGGGTTAAATTCACAAAACTTTAATAATTGTTATGCGTGTTTTAAAAAAGTTTTCAAATAAATACATTTTTTCAAAAATAAATTTATTCTGATTTAGTCCGTTGTGATTGTCTTAGAAAATCGGTTCCGGTCATGTTATTTTCTTCTTCAATATATTGCTGTGCTATTTTATTCAAAATTAAGATACTGATACGACGATTAGCATCTTTACTATAGTTAGGATTGTTTAAATTCACTGTATCGGCAAGTGCAATAATTCGAATAATTTTATTTGAGTCTAACCCACCAGCTATAAGCTCTCTTCTTGACGAATTAGCTCTATCTGCAGATAGTTCCCAATTGCTATATCCTCTATCACCTGTTGTATATTGGCGTTCATCAGTATGGCCTGACAAAGTGATTTTATTTGGTAAAGAATTGATAATTGGCGCTAATGCATGCAGAATTTCTTGCATATTAGGATCAATGGTTGTACTACCAACATCAAACATGGGTTTATCATCTGAAGCTAAAATTTGAATCCGTAACCCCATTTCAGTTAATTCAATAATAAGATTAGGAGCTAATTTCTTTAGACGTTCATCAATTTCAAAAATATCATAAATTTTACGTGCCGCTTCAATCATCTGTATTTTTTCAAGTTGCTGTTTCTCAACTTCATTCTGTGATAGGGTAGAATGATAGCTCTTTTCTTCACCAAGTTGTTTACTAACATCATCACCACCACCAGGAATCGGACTTTCACTATCGCTAATATTTTTACCACCATTGTAGCCAAGAATTAAAGGGGTTCTAAAGTATTCAGCAATCCCTTTCAATTCTTGAGGGGTAGATGTAGAAATTAACCACATGACTAAAAATAACGCCATCATTGCGGTCATAAAGTCGGCATAAGCGATTTTCCACGAACCGCCATGATGTCCACCACCATGCCCTGATTTTTTCTTTATAATTATTCTTACAGATTTATCTTTCATTATTCTTTATTTTCATTTGGATTAGATTTTTTGTCTTTAACTTCTTGTATGTATTTTTCTAATTCAAAGAATGATGGCCTTTCATGAGAAAATAACGTTTTTCGCCCAAATTCAATACAAATTTGTGGCGCATAATCATGCATGCTGGCAATAAGTATTACTTTGGTACATTCTAGAACTTTCACTGTATCGGCGTTTCTTTGTTTTAATAAAGCAGCTAATGGCGAAACAAAACCATAAGCAAGCAAAATTCCTAAAAAAGTTCCTACCATAGCATGAGCGATAAGCTCACCGAGTTCACTTGCTGGTCTATCAGCTTGAGCAAGTGTATTAATTACGCCCATTACAGCAGCGACGATCCCAAATGCAGGTAGGCCATCACCAATTCCTGAAATGGCATCTACAGGTTTTTCAAGTTCGTGGACAAATGTTTCAATTTCTTCACTCATCAGTGTTTCTATTTCAAATACATCCATATTGCCACTAATCATAAGACGTAAGTAATCAGTGATAAAATCACAAATTCTTGGATTAGCTAAAATAAGTGGATATTGTTTAAATAATTCACTTTCATGCGGATTATCAATATCTGATTCAATGGATAGCCCTCCACTTTGGCGAATCTTCGTCAAAATGGTATACATAAAATTAATGAGTGTTAAATATAGATTCTTATTATATTTGGATGTTTTAAACAATTGACCTAAAGACTTAAGTGTGGCTTTTATTGTTTTTTGTTCATTACTAACAATAAAAGCGCCTATAGCAGCACCACCAATAATTAGCAATTCGAGTGGCTGAAATAGTACGGCTAAATAACCACCACTGAGTACATAGCCAAGTAGCGCCGAAGCGATCACTACGATATATCCTATAACTATTAGCATTGACTTTCTTCTTTCTCCATAAAATAACGGCTGAATTGCTTTAATATTTATTTAAGCAGTGATCTGTTTGGCAACTGATAAATTTAAATAACTTGGTTTCGATAACACTTTCATGCATTTTTCGTCGTTTTCTTTTTGTGTTTTATTATTCTTATCTGCCCTTGATGGAGGCTGACATAAACTGCAAGTAAAAGTATTTTGCGGATGATAAGCGTGTGTAATAAAACGTCCACAACATGTGTTACAACATGATTGTTGCATTATTTTCTTTTCGACAAATTTGACTAATATCCACGCTCTGGTTAAACCTAAAACAGGTTTATCCTTATGTGATGAAAATTGGCATTGCTCTAAATAAAGTTGATAAGCTTTTAAGATAGTTTGAATGCCTGATTTTAGACCATTTTTAACTAAATAAGAGTATGCGTTATAAAAAATACTCGCATGGATATTCGGTTCCCATGTCATAAACCACGAGGTTGAAAATGGTAATAGACCTTTAGGTGGAGGACAACCTTGAATCTCTTTATAAAGCTTGATAAGTTTATTTCGACTTAAGTTGGTTTCACTTTCCAGCATTTGAATTCTTCCACCTAGGGAAATCAATTTGATAGCGAGTTGAGTTTCCTCATATTTTTGAATAATACTTGTACTTGTCATCTTAGTTCCTTAGCTACTTATTGATTGAATCTAATAGCAAACTTGATAAAAGAATTCCTGTATGCATCTGTTTAATATCACCAATGCGAGATTCTTCAGTAAGTTTTTTCATCATTTCAGCATTTTCAAATCGTAACTGAAAAGTTAATTGATTTGTTTCTGATAGAATCAACATTTGAGATGTGTTTAAACGGCTAAGTATGTCAGCAGTTTCTTCGTCAATACCTAATCGATACATTGCCATAACTTTATCTTTTTCAATCATTTTCTGGCTTAATAGTAGTGTTGATAGATTCAAATGATGTATACATTTAAGAATATCGTCATCTAATAAATTTCCCAATTTAGTCACCAATTCATATTTGTTTTGTTTCGCATAAAAAAACGAATAACTAGTAAAATTAAATAGTATTAGTTTTTTTTTGCTTAAAATTACATTTTTAAATGCAAAAGGTCAATAAAAAAATAATTTCAATTATTTTTTCTTTTAATTACACTTTATTTTAATTGCCTTTTTATATTTTCTAAAAATTAACTTTACTTTGTATTCTTTTGATCGCTTGGCTATGTAATTGGCTTACTCTTGATTCACTGATATTCATTACTTTACCAATCTCTTTTAAATTGAGATCTTCTTGGTAATAAAGTGATAAAACAAGTTTTTCCTTTTCTGGTAGTGTTTCTATTTGTTGAATAATTGTGTTACGAATTTCCTCATCTATTAGCGCTGAAAAAGGATTATTATCTTCATCACATTTAATAATGGTATCAATGTTATCACCCAGTTTTTTATGAATTTCATCATACGAGCATATTTGGCTATTATTTGAATCTAATAAAATTTTTCGGTATTCGCTTATAGGTAATTCTAAGTATTTAGCAATCTGATAATCATTAGGGGGTGCACCTAACTTCTGTTCTAATTCATTAATTGCGGTTGTAACATCTCTAATTTTTTTACGAGTTTGTCTTGGTAACCAATCACGGCTACGTAGTTCATCAAGCATTGCTCCTTTAATTCTTGGTATGGCAAATGTAGCAAAAGCGTTGCCTTGAGATGAGTCATAACGTTTTATAGTGTCTAATAAACCGATATATCCAACTTGTAATAAATCATCAAGTTCGACCGTTGCTGGTAAACGGACAGCTAATTTTAAAGCTTCATTACGCACCAAATGAATATATTGTTGCCAATCGATTTGGTGTATTACACCGCGTGAGTTATATAAGCTATCATCCATTTTTGAATCAATGTTAAAAAAATATCTAACATTATTATGACGATGGTTAGCAAATTTAATGGGTTGAATAAAGGGCTAAAAATAGCTAATTATCATTATTAGCCATAACAGCATTATAAAATGCCGTTATGGCTATCATGACTATATGACAGAGTTAAAATAACTAAAAATCAAAATAGAATTATTGTAATAAAGAAAGTACAGATTGTGGTACTTGGTTCGCTTGTGCTAATACAGATGTACCTGCTTGTTGTAAAATTTGACCACGAGTCATGTTTGATACTTCTGTTGCATAATCCGCATCTTCAATACGGCTACGTGCAGAACTTAGGTTATTTACAGTATTGTTAATGTTGGTTACTGTTGATTCGAAACGATTTTGCACCGCACCAAGTTGTCCTCGTAATGCATCAATTTTTGATAATGCAGTATCAATTGTTTTTAATGGATCTTCTGTTGGTGAATCAGATACGTTAAATCCATTTAAACCAAGTTCAGTGCTATCAATTTTTTTCAAATTGATTTCAATGGTTTCGCCGTCATTTGCACCTACTTGAATTTTAAGTGTTTTATCTTCAGATAATACTTTAGAACCATTGAAATCAGTTTGGTTAGAAACACGATCAATCTCATCTAGACGTTGATCAATTTCATTTTGAATTGATACTAAATCACTTTCAGAGTTGGTACCATTTGCCGCTTGAACAGTTAATTCACGAATACGTTGTACGTTGTTGTTGATTTCGTTTAATGCACCTTCAGTAGTTTGTGCAAGTGAAATACCATCATTTGCATTACGAGCAGCTTGTGTTAATCCTTTGATGTTTGATGAAAAACGGTTAGCAATTGCTTGACCTGCTGCATCATCTTTAGCGCTATTAATACGCATACCTGATGAAAGGCGCTCAATAGAAGTACTAAGAACGCTTTGAGAATTGTTAAGGTTATTTTTTGCCATTAAAGACATTGTATTTGTATTAATTACTTGTGCCATTTTTATCTCCAATAATATAAATATTAAAATCAACAAGATATTTAAATTTAATTCAATATTCTTGCTGACAAATAACTTATCGGTAACAAAACAGGGAACTTTAATATTTTTGATGATTATTTTTTTATAGTAGCAGTTTAGTTGCAAATTAAAATAATATTATTAAATAAATCATATTGTTATTTTTTTTTAAAATTTCCCAATGATTTTTTATTCAAAAAAATAGATTGTTATCAATTTATTAAATAAATATTTAAAAGAAGACTAAATTTTTTTAATTGTCAGCCGATATAAACAATATTGAATAATTGTTATAGGTAGATTAAATCATGGCAATGAGCGCATTAGGCATTGGTTCTGGAATCGATCTTAATGGTATTTTAGATCAACTAGAAGTGGCTGAAAAAACACGTTTAACCCCAATTACAACGCAACAAAAAGCAATTAATGCGAAAATTAGTGGTTTTGGTAAATTAAAAAGTGCATTAACAACATTTAATACTGCAACGGAAAAACTTCAAAAAAAAGAGCTTTTTCAAAGCCGAATAGCAACAGGAAATGACAATTATTTTTTGGTAAAAGCAAATAGCAAAGCAGCATTAGGTAATTATACAGTGACAGTTGATCAATTAGCGACATCTCATGGTATTGCTACATCGACGATCAATGATAAAAATGCTAAGTTAGGTAATGATAACCAAACACGAACTATTACGATTGAACAAGCTAATGGTCAAAAACTTGATGTAACCTTATCTCAGGATGAGACATCTTTGCAATCAATAGCAAATGCCATTAATAATGCCAAAGTTACTAATGAAGATGGAACAACCAGCCCTTCAACAATGAATGCTGCCATTATTCGTTCTGGAGCAGATGGTTATCAATTAGTCATCACATCTAAAGAAACAGGTGAACAGCAAAGTATTACGTCTATTTCATCAGATGACGAAATGTTAAATAATGTTATTGGATTTGATATTAATCAACCTAGCAATAGTCATATGAATGAAGTTGCAAAAGCGCAAGATGCTAAATTTTCGTTTAATGGTATTGCCATAACTAGTAATTCTAATACTGTTAAAGATGTGGTTCAAGGTGTGGATATTACATTAAAACAGACCACAACAATTAGTCAGAATCTTGCTATAACAGCGGATAATGAAAAAGTGGAAGAAGCCATTAAAGAATGGGTCGAGGCATTTAATCAATTACAAACAACAATATCAACATTAACAAAATTCACCGCAGAAGAGACAAATTCAAAAGAACTAAATAGCAATAATGGTCCACTTATTGGGGATTCAACATTACGTAATATAGATCAAAGTATCCGCTCAATATTTGCCAAAGGGCAAGACGGAGAATTTTCTGTTTTAGCTCAAATCGGCATTAACATGGACAAAAATGGCATGTTAACGATTAAAGAAAGCGAGCTACAAAAAGCACTCAGTGAAAACAGTGAAGCGGTGGCAATATTATTTACTGGTGATGGTAAAACAACGGGTATTGCTAATGAAATTTTTTCCAAAGTGAGAGGGTTTATTGATAGTGATGGCATGATTGATTCAGCAACCAATGGCTTAAATTCTACCTTAAAATCATTAGATAAACGGCATGAACAAGTAAGCAGTTCTATTGAGCAAACTATTGAGCGTTACCGAGTTCAATTTACTAAATTGGATATTTTAATCAACTCATTAGATAGTATGAGTAATTATTTAACTACCCAATTTGATATGATGGCAAATTTAAAAAAATAGAGAATAGTAATGTATAAAATGGGATCTCATGCTTACGAGCAAGTGAATTTAGAAACACGTATTAGTCAAGCGTCTCCCCATCAATTGATTGTCTTATTATTTGATGGTGCACTTAACGCCATTAAATTGGCTAGCTTATATATTCAAAAAGGCAATATTGTTGGTAAAGGTAACGCAATTTCTAAAGCGATTAATATTGTTGATAATGGTCTTAAAAGCTGTCTAGATTTAGAAAAAGGCGGTGAAATTGCCGAAAATTTAGATCGTTTATATCACTATATTAGCCAACAATTGTTATTGGCTAATTTACATAATGATCAAGAAAAATTACAGACTTGTTTCGATTTACTTAACAATATTGCTGAGTCGTGGCGTGAGATAGCTAAGTAAAAAAGGATGATTATGCAAGGAAATAACTTATTAGAACAATACGAACAATTCAACTATGTTGTGGAACAAATGTTGGTTAATGCACAGAATGGAAAATGGGACTTATTGTTGAGTTGGCAGGCAAAATACCTTCAATTATCGAAAGGTATTATGTTGGTTGATGATTTTGCAAAAATTGAAAACTTACCATTGCAACATCAAGACCTGATTCGAATGTATATCAAAAATATACTTAGCTATCAGCAGCAGTTAACCCAATTAATGATTACTCGTCATTCTCAGCTTAGAGAGTTGATTGGTAAGCATGCCAATTATCAAACTAAAATTGGTAGCTATCAAAAAATGGCCTGTTTAATGTAAGTTTGTGGATTGCTTTGCTTGAATCTTATTTATCGATAGGAACCAAGAAAGCATCCCGTTAAACAACCTTAATCAATATTGCGATTTAAAATAATTAACTCTTTGGTTTTTGAGTGATTGTCTTCTTCTTTTCCGTAAAAAACAACAGTATAATTGGCATCTTTGGTTTTGACGATCTCACTAATGATTAATTCTTTTGTAGATAATTTAAAAACTTCTTTTGTGTGCAAGTTTATATAACAACCTACGGTTTCTTGAGAAAAGGCTTCGATCACCTGATTATTTTGAATTGTAATCCAACCATTACCGATTTCATCAGTGAATCGAATAACAAACGTTTCTGCGGCGATTTTTATTGGTTCCCAAATAGAATAAATTTGTCTTTCCATATCAAGCAATAGATTTTGTTCGATTTCTCCTTCGGGTGAAATATTGATTAAATAAAACTTACCTTCTTCATCAATACCTAAGATACTTGATGTATAAGTAAAACTTAAATTCAATACGCAAGTTAGATAAAAACGTTTTCCTATGTTTATATTTCTTGATTGTAAATCGCTCCCCATTTCATCAATTTGACGATGTAACCAACCATTGTCAACACAAGCAAGTAGATGTATTTGATTATTCAAAGAATCAATAAAAAGTTTGTTATGTTTTGGAAGCGGAATTTTATTGGTATAGGTTTTTTTTATATCATCATTTTTAAATTCAACTGCAATCAATTTATCTGGTTTTGTCTCTGAAAAAAGATCAACATAATGGAAAATAGAAAAATCATGACATATTCCCTTAAAATCGCCGACAATAGGA
Organism: Gilliamella sp.; assembly: GCF_024104075.1. Lineage (NCBI taxonomy): Bacteria > Pseudomonadati > Pseudomonadota > Gammaproteobacteria > Orbales > Orbaceae > Gilliamella > Gilliamella sp. The sequence continues at coordinate 56,835 of NZ_JAGGHR010000009.1, forward strand.
CGTTTGGGCTTTGGATAGGTGATATTTTCTCTATCAAATAATGGAAGCATAATACCTAAATCTTTATCTGGATGGTATACATCAATAGACACATAATACTTACCAGTAGGGCTGACAAAAAATTGGGGGTTAATTCCATCTGATTCATGATAATAATGCGTGTTTTTTTTATCCAGATCAATTACGACATATATAACTTTATAATCGTACTTGTTTTGAGGATAAAATTTAGCAGAAATCACAAGCTTCTTTTGATAACAAATAGCCTCAGTTATAGAAAAACCATCAAGCGATGTTGTCAGAACAATGAGTTGCCCTAATGTTGGGTAATTGAGACGCTGTTCATTTAAAGAAATATTGGTCTTTTTTAGTGTTATCACTTTGAATCCCTTATGTATTTAATTGATTATTTTTTATTAAATGACGGCATTATGTCGTTATTTTTTTTAATAGTACAGTAAAAATGGTAAAGTTTTTTTACCATCAGTTGATAACAAAAATAATATATTTAGTAGGGAAACAAGCATCAAAAATATGACCGATGCTTATTTTAAACTTGAATCGTGTGATGAGTTGATTATCGCATTTAGACCAGAATGAATGGTTATCTGTAAAAGTAAAATGCAAAATTTAGAATATAGGAATTGTATTCGATGTCATTAATTAAACATTCATATTCATAATTTCTTGATAAGCAGCAACTAGTTTATTGCGTACTTGAATACCAAACTGCAATGAAACCGATGATTTTTGCATATTAACCATGACTTCATTCAATGAAATATTTGCATCTCCCATTTCAAAAGCTTTTGCTTCATTATTTGCCTGTATTTGTATTTGACTGATGTTATCTAAAGCGGTTTTTAATTCTGAAACAAAGTTTTTATCTGCAAAATGCGTTTTTGGAGATATTGACGTTGATTCATTTAAATCAGTTAGCTCAATTGGATTGAATGTATTGATTGTATTCATTTTGATAACTGCTTTTTAGCTCTTTTGTTACTGTATGGCTAAATTTAACATATAAATAAAAAAACAAAGGGTATAAGTAAGGGAAAAAGTGCACGCTTTTCTCGCCATTGAATTTTTTAAATACATGGATAATAACGAACAGAGTTAATCTAAATAGTTTAGAGTCAGGGTGCCAATGGCTAGTCAAACAGTCAATAATAAAGGTGAATCAATATTAAATAAGTTGCCTTTTATAAATCAACTAAAACAAAACACCAAAATGGCATTGTTAATTGCAGCTGTAATTATAATAGCCATTATTAGTTTTATTTATTTATGGGCTAAAGATGAGTCTTATGCAGTTTTATTCAGTAATTTAAATGATAAAGATGGTGGTGAAATTATTAGCCAACTTGATAAGATGAATATTCCTTATCAATTTTCGTCTTCTGGTTCCACAATCTTAATTCCACAAGATAAAGTTTACGATACCCGATTACGTATTGCTCAGCAGGGTTTACCAAAAGGTGGGGCGGTAGGTTTTGAATTGCTCGACAAAGAAAGTTTTGGTATGAGCCAATTCAATGAACAAATAAATTATCAACGAGCTTTAGAAGGCGAATTATCCCGAACAATATCCATCATCAGTAGTATTGATGATGCTAGAGTGCATTTAGCGATGCCTAAACCTTCTTTATTTGTCAGGGAAAGGAAATCTCCTTCTGCTTCGGTGGCGTTAACGTTATTTCCTGGGCGATCGTTATCACAAGGTCAAATCGATGCCATTATCCATTTAATTTCCAGTAGTGTGCCAGAATTACAAGCAGATAAAGTGACCATTATCGATCAGCATGGTCACCTGTTAACTGGTGAAGGTTATCGTGATAGAAACACAAATGTTGCTCAACTCGAATTTGGTGAGCGAATTGAAAATAATATTCGTGAGCGAGTAGAAAAAATCATCACCCCAATTTTGGGTAAAAATAATGTCAAGGTGCAAGTGAATGCTGATATTGATTTCAGTCGACAAGAATCGACATTAGAAACTTATGATCCTAATAGTGATATTGCTAATCAAACTATTCGCAGTAAGCAACAAGTAGAAAATCGTCAATCAGCTAAAAGCTATGGTGTAGGTGGTGTGCCAGGAGCGTTGTCTAATCAACCTGTACCTGCATCTAGCGCGCCAATCGATGAACAAGAATCGACTGAAAAACACGATAAGCAAGGAAATTACAGCTTGCAATCAAATAATACCGTTAATTTTGAAGTAAATAGAAAGGTTATACACAGTCAAATACCTGAAGGTCGTATTAAACGTTTATCGGTTGCTGTTTTGGTGAATTATAAATTCGTTACAACCGAGCCAGATAATGTTAAATCTGAGGATGTTGACAGTGATAATGACAATGACAATGACAATGACAATGACAAAAACAAGTCATCTTCCATAACTGAGCAATGGGTAAAGCTAGATAGTGATGAACTGAAAAATATTGAAGCATTAGCCCGTCAGGCAATGGGGTTTTCTGATTTACGTGGTGATAGCTTGACTGTTGCAAATTTGAAATTTACCGATCAAACACTTGATGACAACGATAATATGGCATTTTGGAAAACTCCTGAATTTTATGATTCTGCTAAAACAGTAATTAAGTATCTAATTTATATTATTATTTTATGGTTTGCGTGGCGTAAGGTTTTACGTTCGGTATGGATAAAATTACAACGTAAATTCTTTATTGATAATGGAGAATCATTAGTTTCTCAATCTACCGTAGACGATAAGTTAGATTATAAAGCTCACAGTAAACAACAGCAAAAAATATTTGAAGATAATACGCAACAACAACAGCATATACGGAAAATTGTTGAAAAAGAACCGCGTGTAATGGCACTAATTATTCGTAATTGGATAAATAAGGAGGACACTGAGCAATGATATTAAGTGAATCTCAAAAAGTAGCTGCGATTTTAATGGTGTTAGGTGAAGGGTTAGCGGCACAAGTTATGCAACATCTTAACCATAAAGAAGTGCAACAAATTAGTAGTGCGATGATGTCATTACCTCAATTTTCGCAAGAACAGTTGAAAGGTATACTTAACGAGTGCCAAGTTGCTCTTGAAGAATGCGCTGTTTTAAATACCGATCCAGATGGTTACTTACGTACAATATTGGGTCGATCTCTTGGTAGTGAAAAAGCCGAACGTTTACTGGATGAATTATTAGATACAGGAAAAGAAGAAGCAACCGATGGTCTTGAAATGCTCAACTATGTCGATGCTACAAGAGCAGTTGATTTGGTCAAAAAAGAACATCCACAAATTATTGCAACTATTTTAGTTCATCTAAATCGTGATTTAGCGGCAGAAATTCTAAATCTATTTGATGATGAATTACGAAACGATGTCATGTTACGTATTGCAACTTTTGGAGGAGTAGAGCCTTCTGCACTTCAATTACTCTCAACTTCATTATCGACTTTACTACATGGTCAAAATATCAAACTTAATAATCTTGGTGGTATACGTACTGCGGCAGAAATTATTAACTTAATGAAAACGCAGCAAGAAGAGCAAGTTATTAATGCATTGCGTGATTATGATGGCGAGTTAACCCAAAAAATTATTGATGAAATGTTCTTATTTGAAAATCTTGTTGAAGTGGATGATAGAAGTATTCAACGCTTACTTAAAGAAGTCGATAATGAAATATTAATAATTGCATTGAAAGGTGCATCGGTTGAATTACGAGAAAAACTATTGAGTAACATGTCACAGCGAGCGGCATCTATCTTACGTGAAGATTTAGAAAATCGACCTCCTGTACGTTTATCTCAAGTTGAAACTGAACAGAAAAAAATACTGGCTATTGCTCGTCGATTAGCAGAAAGTGGTGAAGTTATCCTAAGTAGCGGTGATGATGAATATGTGTAATCGGCCAGATAGATTAAATTGGGAACCATTAAGTTTTCAAGATTTCTCTTTACCCGAATTACCGAAATTAAGTAAAAATGAAGTTGCTATAAACGTTGGAACTGATGATCCTGAAACAGAACTAACTGCTACCGAGATGGATAATGTTGTAATTGAACCAGAGTTAAATCAGGCACAACAGTTAGAGCAATTAAAAGAAGAGGTAAAAAAACAGGCTTATCAGGACGGTTTTAATTTAGGTCAACAAGAAGGTTTCAATGCAGGTAAACAGGCTGGTTATGATGAAGGATATCAAATTGGTGAGCAAGAAGGGCGCCAGTTCATTGAACAACAACTTAATGAAGAAAAATTAAATGCCGTTCAAGCTATAGCTAATTTAATAACCAATTTTCAAAATTCGATCAACGAAATTGATGAATTAATTGTTCCTAAACTGCTTGATTTAGCATTGATTGCTGCGCAAAAAACAGTAGGCACGATACCCAAAGCTAAGCAAAAACAGCTTATTTATACCATAAAAACATTAGTTGAACAGTGCTCAGTTTTGTCTGAACCTATGGCATTGCACCTAAATCCAGCTGATTTACTGTGGTTAGAACCCATGCTGAATGATGAAATCAGTCAACATCATTGGCAACTTATTGCCGATTCTAACGTAGAACAGGGTGGATGCAAGATATTTACCGAAACTAATGAAATTGATGCAAATATCGATCAACACTGGCAAATAATGTCTGATAGCTTAAAAGAGGACAATCATTAACGTGAGATATTCTGCACAATGGCTAAATAAAATTGACCAAGCTACACAACAACTTGAATCACTATCACTAATCCGCCAATATGGAAGATTGATTAAAGCATCGGGACTTGTGCTAGAAGCTATTGGACTAAAGTTACCTTTGGGGTCTAACTGCTTGGTTGAACGACAAACCGACGGTCGAATTGAGCCCGTTGAGTGTGAGGTAGTTGGATTTAGTGATAAAACACTTTACTTAATGCCATTTGAATCAACTGACGGTATTTTATTAGGGGCACGAGTCTATACTAAGCAATATGATCTAACACATTTTAATCATAAAGTATTACCTATGGGAATGGGATTATTAGGTCGAGTGGTTGATGCTATGGGAAATCCCTTGGATGATAAACCATTACCTGAGCATATTGAGTATGCTGGATTAGCCAATAAATCCCTCAATCCACTACAACGGACTCCTGTTCATCAGGTTCTTGATGTTGGTGTCAGAGCTATAAATGCCTTGCTAACGGTTGGCAAAGGGCAACGAATGGGCTTATTTGCTGGATCAGGGGTTGGTAAAAGTGTCTTACTAGGCATGATGGCTCGTTATACGCAAGCGGACATTATTGTTGTCGGGTTGATTGGTGAACGAGGTCGAGAAGTTAAAGACTTTATCGAAAATATTTTAGGCGAAGAAGGATTAGCTCGAGCGGTTGTTGTAGCAGCACCAGCGGATGTTTCGCCATTATTACGCTTACAAGGAGCGGCATATGCAACAAAAATTGCTGAAAACTTTCGTGATAAAGGTTTTAACGTTTTATTGATTATGGACTCTTTAACTCGTTATGCTATGGCACAACGAGAAATTGCTTTAGCAATTGGTGAACCCCCAGCAACTAAAGGTTACCCGCCATCAGTCTTTGCAAAACTACCCGCATTAGTTGAAAGAGCAGGTAATGATGAAGAAGGGAAAGGCTCAATTACTGCATTTTATACGGTATTAACCGAAGGTGATGATCAACAAGATCCGATTGCAGATTCGGCCAGAGCAATTTTAGATGGACACATTGTTTTATCTCGCTCTCTTGCTGAATCAGGGCATTATCCAGCTATTGATATTGAGGCTTCAATCAGTCGCGTAATGACAGATCTTACTGCTCCTGAAGATGAAAAAAAATCTAGATTATTTAAACAATTATTTTCAAGTTTTCAACGAAACCGTGATTTGATTAATGTTGGTGCTTATGTATCTGGCACAGATCCATTATTAGACAGAGCAATAACGCTATATCCTGCTATGCAAAAATTTTTACAACAAGGTATTAATGAACATTGCTGTTATCAAGACGCTTATCAACAATTAGCGGCCATTGTTGAGCCACAATTAGCTCGTTAGGGAAAGATCATAATGAATAAAAATCCTTCGCAACTTGCATTTTCAACATTAAAAAAATTGGCGCAAAAGTCGGTAGACGATAACTTGATAAAACTAAAAAAAGCAAATGAAAATCATCAAAATGCGCAATCGCAGCTAAATGTTCTAAATAATTATTATGTTGAATATCAACAAAAATTAAATAATGCCTTATTTGAAGGTATTAAAGGTAGCGAGTTAAACAATTTTAAATCGTTTATTGCTTCAATTGAGCAAGGTATTGAGCAACAAAAAAAACTATTGTTATCGTTAGATATTAAACAAAAGCAAATTACAAATCAGCTTAATCAATCACAAAAAAGCTTAAACACATATACCACACTATTAAATAAGCAGTATAACCAATATTTGCAACGACAAAATCGGTTACAGCAAAAACTGACAGATGAATTTGCGCAGTTACAATTAGCAAGGAGAGTATTAAATGAATGTTAATCTTAATCTTATCAATGGATTGAACCCTACTGTTTCTCATCAATCAGATCTTGTTGAAACCAATTTAACGAATAATGGTAATGATTGCTTTCAACAATTATTACAACAAAGTGAAAATCAAACCGAACATAATAAAAAAACAGTTAATACCAAATTAAAAGGTATCGATGATGCGCAAGAAGATAATGATCATAATGTTGAAATGTTAATTACGGAAATTTATCCCTTTAATATACAAACACCAATAGCACAAGATAGTGATATAAAAATAGATCAAAATACTGAAACATTAAATGTTAATTTATTCGATGGATCATCATCAGAAGTGGTAATCGATGAGCAAGCAACGCATTTACTTGCTTCTATTTATGACAGTGAAGATTTAATTAATAAAGTAACATCACAAACAGGAATAAAAACTAAACCTGTGGATAAAGGAACGACAAATATTAAAGATAATATTAATAATTTTGCTAACTCAAAAAATGAATCGCATAAAGCTAGTGAATTTATGCAGAAAGTAGTGATGAATCAAGTCCAATTAATAAATAATTACGATGATGAAGGACAAATGGCTACTAATCAAGAGCCATTTTTGTTAGCCAATACCAATGGACAAAACCAGCTATTATCACCAACTAGTATTAGCGCAAGATCAGCGACAATAAATTTACCTACACAAAATATTATGCAGTGGCAAACTTCATTAAGTGAACAAATTATCATGTTTAATCGTCAAGGTATTCAAACTGCCGAAATAAAATTACATCCACAAGAGTTAGGCTCAATGTACATTAAGCTTGCAATGAATGATGATAAAATGAATCTTCATATGATGGCTGCACATAGTGCTGTTAAAGGTATGTTAGAATCGGCTTTACCTTTTTTAAGAACATCATTAGAAGATCAAGGTATTACACTAGAGCAAACAAATATCGGTGATTTTTCAATGATGAATGATTCAAAACAATCTGATACACAGCAACAAACAAAAAGCAATCAAACCCAGAAAGTCGTGTCACTTGATGTAATAGACGATAGTATTGAGCAATCTCTAATTGAAAGTCGATCAATTAAATCTAGACTTAGTATATTTGCCTAACTAATAAGATTATTATTTTTTGAGCAATTTTATATTTTAAATCAATTGAAACGTTTAAATAGGTAATGTTTTGTTGCCTATTCTTCAAATCAATTTAAAAAATATGATTTATTATCCTTGTAACTATACCTAATTAATGGGTTATAAATCTTTTTAAATTTATAGAGACAAGAATAAATATGCCTACCACGAAAAAAAAAGTAAGTGTTTTAAATCTGATCCTTATTCTTATTACGTTGTTAGCGATAAGTGTTGCGGCTTATTTGTGGTTTCACAATCACTCACAAAGCACAACTAAAGCACAAGAAGAACCCGAAGTTACGTCACCGGTATTTTTAACATTAAAACCGTTTACTATTTCATTACCTGTCTCAGAAGATAATATCGAAACTAATAAAATTATTTATATTGGAATAGTTTTGCGTATCGCCGATGAAAACCAAAGAACAGTGCTATTAGATTATTTACCTGAAGTAAGAAGTGACGTACTACTTTTAACTTCAAAACAGCATGTTAACAAACTAAAGCAAGAATCGGGGAAGATCGATTTACAAGAGCAGATAAAAACTACCTTATCAAGACAATATGATGCAAAACATTGGGTAAAAGTTGATGAAGTTCTATTTACTGATTTTATTATACGGTGATTATTATGCCCGATAAGATAGAGCCCACAACAGATTTAAATGAAAATAGTGCTGCAGAACAACTATCTGATAGTTTTGTTAACGATGGTGAAGATAGCAGTATTGATGTTTCTTCTTTTTCGTTACCTTCTGGTAAAAAGGTTGATGTTAAACCTTATGATTTATCGGTAAAACATCGCTTTATTCCTGAACGTTTAACCGCATTAGAAATCATTAATGAACGTTTTGCTCGTCAGTTTAGAATTGGGCTATTTAATCGATTGCGTCGCAATGCCGATGTAGTTGCATCGCATATTGAACCACAAACATTTGAGGAATTTTCTAATATTTCATCAGAAAACCATTTAAATTTAGTTCATCTTAACCCATTAAGAGGTTCAAGCTTATTTTCATTTTCGCCTGAATTAGTCTTTATTATCGTTGATTCATTATTTGGAGGAGACGGGCATACAACTAAAATAAAAACACAAGGACGAGAATTTACCCACACCGAACAGCAAATCATAAAACGAGTATTAGAATTAGCATTAGTTATTTATCAAAATGCATGGGCTGATGTATACCCAATTGAAACTGAATATATTCGCTCTGAAATGCAAAGCAAATTTACCAACATTACCAGTTCGCCTGATGATGTCGTGCTAACAACAAACTTCAAAGTCGAAGTGGGTCATAGCAAAGCAACATTTTGCATTTGTATCCCTTATTCTATGGTTGAACCAATCAAAGAGTTGCTAATAAAGCCACCTATCGAAGAACAGACTTATCAAGACGATAATATCTGGATGAGTTCATTAACCACTGGAATTAAACAATCATCTGTCGAATTAGTTGCCAATTTTACCCATATTCATACAACCGTTGAAAAACTGTTAGCGTTAAAAGTTGATGATATTTTAACAATTGAAAAACCAACAAATATAGATGTAACAGTTGGCGGTGTACCGGTATTAAAAGGCCATTACGGTAAAGTAAATAAACAGTATGCAATTCAAGTAGAACAGGTCATTAATCCTGTGATAGAACAACTGAATGAGGGAGTGTTCAATGACTGACATTATACCAAATAACGGCGAAGACCAAGAAGAAAAAGTAACGAGTGATGAACTCATCACTAAAGAGGCTATTTTTGAAACATTATCTCCTCAACAAACAAAAGATAAAAAGCAAGATATTAATCTTATATTAGATATACCTGTTGATTTAAGCGTTGAACTTGGTCGAACAAAAATAGCTATTAAAGATCTATTAAATCTAACCCAAGGTTCGGTAATTGCATTAGATGGGCTTGCAGGAGAACCATTAGATATATTAATTAACGGTTATTTAATAGCTCAAGGCGAAATTGTGGTAGTTGGCGATAACTATGGTGTACGTATCACCGATATTATTACTCCATCAGAGCGTGTAAGAAGATTAAGCCGTTAATGACAATAAAGCAACCTAATTTGATTCAACCTACGGTTGGTGCAACCAATACTAATACCTTATCGCCATCGTCTTCTGATTTAAATATTTATACTGAAATTGGATCGTCAATGGGATTAACGCTTATTGTGATCATCGGTTTTATTTTATTGCTAGGATGGCTCGCAAAACGAATGGGTTGGAAAAAAACGACCGAACAATGGATTGATGTCAAAGCCACATATAACATTAATCCTAAAGAACGTATTATGGTTATTCACGTTGATAACCAATTATTAGTGGTAGGTGTTACTCCTCAACAAATGACATTGTTACATACTATCAATGAAGAAAGAACCAAAGTGTTACTTTCGCAAAATGGAGCAGATAAAAATCTTACGAAAATTAACTCATTTCAACAGATATTACAATCCGCTTTAAAAGTGAAAAAGGAGTAACAACAAGTGCGATTAAATTTAACTATTTTGCTAAGTTTATTGCTATTTAGCTTATCTAGCCATGCTGAAACTTCAGCTTTAACTAACATAAATCAGTCCCTAACAGGTGGGCAAAATTGGTCGTTACCAGTTGAAACATTAGTCTTTTTAACATTGCTCACTTTTATACCAGCAATATTATTATTGATGACCAGTTTTACAAGAATTATCATTGTGTTAGGTCTGTTACGTAATGCCCTAGGTACGCAATCAGCACCGCCGAATCAAGTTATTTTGGGAATTTCGCTTTTTATGACTTTTTTTATTATGTCGCCAGTCATTGATAAAATTTATCAAGAAGCGTATGTGCCATATTCACAAAATCAAATTACCATGCAAGAAGGATTAACAAAAGCAACTAAACCATTACAAGAATTTATGCTTACCCAAACGCGAGAAAATGACCTAGCGTTATTTGTTAACATGTCTCACCAAAACAACATTCAAACACGGGAAGACGTTCCTTTAAAAGTATTAGTTCCTGCTTTTGTGGTGAGTGAATTAAAAACAGCGTTTCAAATTGGTTTTACAATTTTTATTCCATTCTTAGTAATTGATCTAGTGGTAGCAAGCACGCTTATGGCATTAGGAATGATGATGGTGCCACCAGCGACAGTATCATTACCATTCAAATTAATGTTATTTGTCTTGGCAGATGGTTGGCATTTATTACTTGGATCATTAGCACAAAGCTTTTTTAGTTGAGTCGCACTATGTCATCTGAATATATCAGCACGTTAGCCATACAAGCGATAAAAGTTGCGGCATCATTAGCTGGACCGTTATTATTAGCCGCATTAGTAACAGGGTTAATCATTAGTTTATTACAAGCTGCGACGCAAATTAACGAAATGACATTATCATTTATTCCCAAGATCATAGTGGTCATTGTGGTTTTAATAATATTGGGGCCATCAATGCTATCAACCATGATCGACTATATCCAAACCGTTATTACAGATATTCCTAACTTAACCCGTTAAATGTAATGGAATTTGATATCAACAATTTATTTAATATCGATTTCTTTTCTTGGATTAGGGACTATTTTTTCCCTTTTGTTCGTATCTTAGCGTTGATCATGGTAGCGCCCATTTTTGGCGAAAAGGAAACGCCTAATCGAGTTAAAATTGGCCTAGCGCTACTCACTACGATTGTACTGCCACATCCACATATTGATGACAATATAAAAATATACTCATTTATAGGAATATGGATTATTGCACAACAAATAATGATTGGAATACTTATTGGTTTTACCATGCAGTTGGCATTTATGACAGTGCGATTTTCAGGAGAATTAATAGGGATGCAAATGGGGCTAGGAATGGCGACCTTTTTTGACCCTATTGGCGGTCCATCTACATCAGTATTATCACGCTTAATTAACATCATTGCTTTATTAATATTTCTCAGTCTTGATGGTCATTTATGGTTGTTATACGGCATATCAAATAGTTTTGATATTATTCCGATTGCAATAATGCCATTACAAGCGAATGGATGCTTAGCATTAATTGAAGTCAGCAAACTATTATTTATCAACGCGATCATGTTAGCACTTCCTTTAATGACATTGCTATTAATCATCAACATATCATTAGGACTACTTAACAGAATGACGCCACAGCTATCTATATTTGTGGTTGGTTATCCAGCGACCCTATTCTTAGGGCTAATCATGCTAACTTATTTAATTACAACACTACCCGCATTTACTGAATTTATTTTTGAACAAATGTTTGAGCGAATTTCTAGTATTTTATGGTATTTAACTCGGTGATATAAATTGATCACACAGTCGTATTTAATTTACCTATTCAACTTGACTTATTTTTTGTGGCTATGGGAAATAAATTCTTCAAAAAAACAATAAATACTTAATTGAAAACAATAATCTAACTAAGTATGTTTATTGTATGATAGATTATATTAATTAACACTAAAACAGATTAATGCTGATAAAATCAGCATTAATAAAATAGTTAACTAAGCTTTTTTTACAAAGCAGGCTTTTAGCATAATTTTCATGCCATCAATTTTGCAGTCGATTTCGTGATCACCTTCGACTAAACGAATGCCTTTGGCTTTAGCGCCTTTTTTCAGCACCGTTGAAGATCCTTTCAATTTTAGATCCTTAGTCAAAATAATATCGTCGCCATCAGCAAGTAAATTACCATTGCTATCTTTTACCTGTAATCCAACATCAGAAGACACAGCCTCGTTTGGATCCCATTCGTGGGCACATTCAGGGCAAACACAAAAGCTGCCATCATGATAAGTGTGTTCAGATTGGCAAACAGGGCAATTAGGTATAGATTCCATAGCTTATAACTCTTATAGATTAAATAAAATGGGGTTTACTATAGCAAAAAAATGCTATTAAGTCATGGATGTTGTCTATTCGCTATTGTTAGGATCTAAAATAGCGATATACAAAAATATAGGAAGTATTAATTATGTTTCTGTAAAGGTTAATGATTAAGTCTTAATATTAATAAGCAAATATGTGATTTTAAGTAATAGATTCATTATCTTATATTATTAAAAAATTTAGAGAAATGGATGATCTTTTATTAAAGAAGGAGCTTAACAAAACTTTACAAAAAAACAGGTGAAAAATGAGGGTTTTATTCTAAAATAGAGTAGCATAGTTATATACTACTTTATGCTAAAATTACTAAAAATAACATTAACTGTTTATTTTATAACAATAAATTTAAGAAAATAAGTATGAGGAATAATAAAGTTATGATAAAATATGGACTTAATCGGGCATCGGGCATCGGGCATCGGGCATCGGGCATCGGGCATCGGGCATCGGGCATCGGGCATCGGGCATCGGGCATCGGGCC